>NZ_LGDB01000176.1:0-89704 GCF_001279655.1 Streptomyces sp. WM6372
CCCGAGGGAGCCGGTCCTGAACCCCCTCTTCGGGGAGGGAGGGGTGCGGCCCGCCCCGCCGGGGGTGGTCCCATTCCCCGCCGCTCGTCTGGGCCCCGGGATCATCGTCGACCGCGAGCCACTCCTGCGTGCGGTGTCCGAGTTCGAGATCGTCCGGCGCGTGGGGGCCGCCCATCCTGGTCGGTACCCACCCCGGATCCACGGCGTTGCTCAGCACGCCGGGACGCAGACGTGCCACCGCGGCGGCGAGCGCGGTGACGAACAGCTTGCTGTCGGCGTACGACCCCGGGCCCTTCCCCCGCCAGTCGACCCCGGCGAGCGTGGGGCTCCCGTCGAAGTGCGAGCCGCTGCTCAGATACACGAGTCGGCGCGGGGCGCGGAGCAGAGCCGTGAGCAGGTACGGCGCGATGATGTTGACCGGCATGATGTCCGGCCCCCGGTACACGCCGGCGTTGTGGATGACCGCGTCGAGCGGCCTCGTGTCGTTCAGCTCGGCGGCGATGCGCCGTACGGCGTCCCGCTCGGCGAAGTCGCCCACGACGAGGCCCGCTCCGCGGCCGACCAGCTCCTGGAGGTCCGCCGCGCGCTGCTCGTTCCGGGCGTGGACCACGACGTCGTGTCCCTCGCTCAGCAGCGAGTCCGCCGCGGCCCGGCCGAGACCCTCCGTGGACCCCGTCACCAGAATCCGGCTCACCATCGCACCGCTCCTCCCACACGCGAGGCGACCGCGCTCCGGAGTCGCCCCTGGGCCCGTCGACTGCCGCCGGAGGCCGGCCCGGCCTGCTCGGGGGCGATCGTCGCTCGCCGCGAGGTGAGGAACTCGCGGACCTCGTCACGGTCGTCCACACCTCGACCGTACGGCTTCCGGGCCGAAAGGGAGACGTACCGGCCCCGGACGCTACCGCCGGGTCGGCTCGATGAGCGTTTCGATGCCCGCGCACAGGAGCCGGACGCTGCGGGTGAACTTCTCGTCCTCCGTGAGGGTGCCGGCCTCTGCGACGGTCATGGGGAAGCGCTCCCGCAAGGCGGCGGCGTCGTCGGCGCTCACGGCCACCGTGGGCGACTGGCTCTGTTCCTGGAGGACGAATCCCGTGACATGGCTGAGCAGTGCGTCCGCGCCGACACCGCGGTGCGCGGCCGGTACCCCTGCCTCGCGCAGGGTCTCCAGCAGCCGCTCCATCAAGGACAGCGCGCCGGGGCTGAGGACTTTCGGGCTGTCGGCGAGCATGACCGGGCCGCCGGCATGGCGGCGGATGCTGTGGCGGAGCGTCACCAGCTGGGCTTCGATCCGTTGCCGCCAGTCCGCCCCGGGGTCCAGCTCGTCCAGGGCGGTGGTGCCGGCGTCGTAGGCCTGCCGGGCGACGCGGTCCGCCATGAGCTGTACCAGGGCGCTCTTGTTCGGCACGTGGTAGTACAGGCTCCCCGCCTGGGCGTCGAGTCGCTGCGCGACGCGCCTCATGGACAGTCCGTGGTAGCCGGTTTCGGCGAACACCGCCATGCCGGCGTCGATGATCCTCTCCACTGTCAGCTTCACGAGGGGCAGCCTACCGCGATTTTCTAACACTGTTTGAATTTGGCTGATCACGGGGCTACTGTCGTCCCCGCTGGAAGCCACGGGGACTGAAGGGGGTGGTGACGATGGGCACGCTGGTGTTCAACGTGACCACGGCGGCGATGATGGTCTTGATGTTCAAGGGCGGACTGGCCCTGCTGGGCGAGGACACCCTGCGCGGGCGGCGCGTTCCCTGGGCGGCGGTGGCCCTGACCGGGCTCGCGCTGAGCGGCGTGGCGCTCCAGCTGTGCTGGGCCGGCGCGATGGACACCTTCGACAGCGACCCTGCCAAGTCCGGCTGGTGGCGGGTCGTCACCTCGGTGTTCATGCAGAACGGCGGACTGTTCGGCGGGGCCTGGAACATCGCCACGCTCGCGGTCATCGCCGCCCTGGCCGACTGGTTCTGGGGCGCCCCGCTCACTCTGGGCCTGTTCCTCGCGGGGATCCTGCTGCCCGAGCACATCGACGGCCTGGTCGGCGCAGGTGGTCACCACAGCACCGACCCGCGCAACTTCGCGGGCAGTTCGGGAGCCACCTACTTCCTCGGCGCGACCCTGGCCTCGGCCCTGCTCGTCCGCGTCATCCGGACCGCCCGGGGCGAGGCGCGGGGCAAGGAAGCCCTGTTGGCCGCAGGCGTTCCGGTGCTCGGCCTGGCCATGTGGTTCGCCCAGTCCAACGGCCACGGACTGGTATCCGTGTACGGCTTCCTCCTGGGCGCCCTCACCTGCCTCCTCGCCCGGGGGCGGCGCAGCCGGGCGTTGTCAACGTAAGAACGCACCACACATCACATCGGATGGGAGCGGACATGCCGAAGAACGTGAGCTGGGACGAGCGGGGCGACTGGAACGCCGCGGGCGCATGGGGGTCCCGGGATTCCGCGGGCCGGAGACCGGACCTCGGCCACTGGCAGGCCCGACTCGACGCGCTGCGCGCCGAGCACCACGTCCCCGGCGCGTCCCTCGCGCTCCTCGTCGACGGAACCGTCCACGAACTGGCCAGCGGCATGCTCCACCGTGGAACGGGCGTGGAGGTGACGACCGACTCCGTCTTCCAGATGGGCTCGATAGCCAAGGTCTACACCGCCACCCTGATCATGCAACTCGCCGAATCGGGTGAACTGGACCTGGACGCACCGGTCGTCGACGTACTGCCGGAGTTCTCGGTCGCCGACCCCGACGCGACCAGGGCGATCACCACGCGCCGGCTGCTCAGCCACACCGGTGGTCTCACCTGCGACTTCACCCACGACAGCGGGCGCGGTGACGACTGCCTCGCCCAGTACGTCGAGGCCGCGAAGGGCGTGGCGCTCGACTGCCCGCCCGGCTCCACGATTTCCTACAGCAGCGTCGGCTACAACGTACTCGGCCGGATCATCGAGGTGGTGACCGGCAAGGTCTGGGACCAGGCGCTGAGGGACCTGCTGCTGACCCCGCTCGGACTCACCCGCACCATGACGCTGCCCGAGGAGGCGCTGCGGTTCCGGGCGGCGATGGGACACCTCGGCGAGCCGGGCCAGGATCCGGACCCGGCACCGCAATGGGACATGATGCCGCGCTCCGCGGGCCCCTACGGCAGGGTCATCGCCACCGCCGGAGACCTCGCCCGGCTCGCGCGGATGCACCTGGCCGGGGGCGTGGCCGAGGACGGCACCCGCGTGCTCTCCGGGGAGACGGTCGCGCTGATGCAGCACCGGGTGGTGGACTGTCCCGACAAGTGGACGGTCAGCTCGGACGGCTGGGGCCTGGGCTGGACCCTGTACGACTGGAACGGTGTCCCGGGCTACGGGCACGACGGCGCGTCCATCGGGCAGTACGGCTACCTGCGCGTGGTGCCGTCGGCGGGCGTCGCGGTCGCGCTGCTCACCAACGGCGGCGGTGCGCGGGAGGTGTACGCGGCGCTCTACCGTGAACTCCTCGCCGAACTCGCCGGGGTGACCATGCCGGAGCCCTTCGCGCCGCCGGCCCAGCCGCCCGCGGTCGATTTCGCACCCCTGGTGGGCACCTACCGGCGTGAGGGCGTGGTCATCACCGTGACCGAGCGGGACGGCGCGGGCCGCGCGCTGTACGAATTCGTCGACGGCATGAAGGACTTCTCCGAACCCCTTCGGATCGATCTGCTGCCGGTGACGGAGACGGTCTTCGCCGGCACCGGGGTGGGCGCTGCGTTCAGCGAGGACTACATGCCGGTGATCTTCTCCACCCTGCCCGACGGCACGGGCTGCGTCTACATCGGCATGCGCTGCGGTCCCAAGGTCGCGTAGGACCCGGGGACGCCTGCCGGAGCGGGGGGCACCCGGCGGATCGCGGCCGGCCTCACCAACGAGCCACGACCCGCGATCGCCGGGAGTGCGCGAGGCGGTAGCCGAGAGGTCAAGCGGTGTGCCGATGGATCACGCCGAGGTAGTGGCGTTCACGATCGGGCACGTGCTCGTCACGACCAGGCTTGAAGAACACCGCGCAGACGTCCGCAGGTTGGGTCAGGATACTGGACTGCTCGTCGAACGTGAGGCGGTCGTTGACTTCGTGACGGCAATCGACGGCATCAAGGCCGGCGATCAGATCCTCTCGGAGCACGGTGGACGGGTAGGACTCCGAGTCCGGCAAGACCAGGGACGGCAACTTGGCCATCGAGCCCGGCCAGGACCTGATCCAGATTCCGCTGACGACGCGTTGGGTGACGACCAGCTCCAGGTCGTTCCAGGCATAGGGGTAGCCGTCGATGTCCGGTCTCATGCGGATAACCGGGTGCGGCCGTCCCGGGCCCAGGAGATCCTCGGCCTCGCTCAGCGGCATGCCGCAGTGAAGAGGGCCCATGCGGCCGGTCCGGGCGAAGTCGACGAGCAGGTTCATCAAGGTCACGACGGTGACTCTGGCAGCTCCTCGGGCCGGCCACACCCGGATAATGCCCGCGGGGTCCTCAGCGTCGCCCACCGCGCCGGCGAGATCGTGCACCGGTGGTGGAGCCGATGGCCGACACCAGCCGCGGAAACCGATGGCGGAGCCCGCGCGGCCCTTGCGAACATGCACGTCATGAACACCATGGGGGATGAACGGATCGACGTGGTGCCGCTCGGCACGATACGGGCGCGGGGCACGCTCCAGGCGGTCGCCGGAGGACGGCTCGTCGTTCGGACGCCCGGCCTGCTGGAGGTCCATGACGGCGCGGACTTCCTCGCGGGCATGACCGCAAGTGCGATCGCCGCCCTGCCCACGAAGGACGACGAGCGGGCGGTCCCCACACCCGACGGCGGATTCGTGGTGGCCGGGGCGGCGTCGGTGCGGGCTCTGGGCTCCGACGGCGCAACACGCTGGGAGCTCCCCCACGCCCCGTGGCACGGCTCCGCACGGGCGCACTCCGCCCCGGCAGTCAGCCCGGACGGACGGCTGGTGAGCGCCGTCGTGCCGGTGCTGGAACCCGACAAGGCTAAGGCCGCCCTGGTCTACGACCTGGAGCCGGACCGCAACTACGCCTGGGACGACCTGCTGCTCCTGGACGCGGCGACGGGCGAGGTGCTCGGCCGGCAGCAGCTCCGTTCACTGGCGTCGGCCGCGGTGTCGTCCTGGCATCCGGACGGCGGCGCCGTGGTGGTGTCCTGCTGGACCGCCTGGCAGAGCTGGTCGACCTGGTGGGCCGAGCCGCGCGCCGATGGTCTCCGGATCTTCGGCGGCACGTGGATGCATTCGCTGGCGGGCTTCCTCCCGGGCTCCCGCGTGCTGACCCAGCGGTACGCCGAGCACGTGTTCCCCGACGATGACCGCGACGAGCTGGCGGCGTACGACCTCGACTCCGGGGAGCAGGTGGCTCTGCTGGACCTGGCGGAGCTGGCCGTTGCCCCGGAGGACGACGAGTTCTTCTCCGCCGAGGTCCTGGACGCGCGCCACGTGCTGGTCCCGGGCCGGGTGTACCCGAAGGTCGGGGCGCCGGAGATCCGGCACTGGCTGGTGAGCGCGGACTCGCTGCGTCCGCTCGGCCGACTGGACTACCCGGCGCCGGTGGGCGAGGACGTCACCGTGCTGCGGGACGGCACCTGGCTCACGCACGACGGCGACCGGCTGCACCGCTGGGGGCTGGAGCGCGCAGGCGCCCCACACGTCGGATCGCGTTGACCGCCTCCCGGCCCGGCGGACGGAGCACGGCGGTGCCCGCATCCTCCGCGCGACGCCCCGCCCGGCCCGCCCCGACCCGGGTCTCCGCCTACGCGAGGAGCGGGTGGTGGCCGCCACGCCGGTCGGCCCCGACCGCCGCGCGGCACGGCCCAAGGCGGCGTACAGCAGCGGGGCGCCCAGGCCGCAGGCGGCGCCGGCCCACGAGGTGACGCCGATCTTGTGGCAGTAGGCCCCCCGCCGACGCCGGCCAAGCCGTGATCCAAAACTCCTGGCCCGGGGATGCCTCCGGCCGAGCGGCGGCCGTCGAAGCAGGCGGTTCCGCGGGTACGGCGGAAGCCGGCGACGGCAGCGAGCGGGCTCGCTCACGCGGCTCGGCGACCCACGGCTCCACGGCCCCCACCGAGGCCCCGTCGGCTCCTGACTCGCGCCGATGGTGCAAGGCGCGACAGCATGGAGGGAGGCGGTCGACCGTGGCTGCCCGCGCAGGAGGGCATTACAGACCGTGACGAGGCAGCGCTTTGCGTTCTGCGGGGCTGAGCTGGCCGCTGTCTACGTGCTCGCCGAAGGCCGCAAGGAACTCCATCTGGCCGAGATGACCGGGAACCGCTCCATGCTCTACGGGCTGCCCGCGGTCCTCTCCGTGGACGGGCACTCTCCCGCCGCCGAGGCCTACCGCTCGGGCCGCCCGCTGTGGCTGACCCCGAAGGCGCTCGCCGCGTACGTGGAGGAGGACCCGCACCACTTCCCCGGCCGGGTACGGGACGACTCCGTCCGGGCGTCGCCGGCCAAGCTCTCGCTCGGCGCCCTGCCGCTCGGGCACGGCGCCAAGGAGCTGGGCTGCCTGATCGTCGCCGGCGAGGTCCCCGACGGGTTCAGCAGCGACCGCCGGAGCCTGCTGGAGCTGTACGCCGACCAGGTCGGTGCCGGACTCGAATCGGTGGCCGCCCACGCGCCCGGGCGCACTGCCCCGCGCCCCGTACTGGGACACTCGCTGGTGCCGCTCCGGGGCGGCGCGTTCATCCTGGACCTCGCGTCCGGCCGCATGGAGGTGCACGCGCGCGTCCTGGAGCTGCTCGGCATCCCGCCGGATCAGTTCGGCGGCAGCGTGGAGATGCTGCTCGCGAGCGCCGTTCCGGACGACGTCCCCGCGCTGATGGCCATCCTGGAGCCGGACAGGCTGACGACGGATCCCCAGCAGCTGGCGTTCCGCATCCGCAGGCCGGGAGGCGAACTGCGCTGGCTGGGCCTGCGGTGCCGGGTGATGACGGACGACGACGGCAACCCCGTGCGGGTCCTCGGCGTGGTGGCCGACGCCTCCTATCTGCGCCCGAGCGCCGACGAAGTCTCCATCGTGCAGCGGCTGTCCACCAAGCTGGCCGGCGCGACGACCATCAGGGACGTGAGCCAGATCGTCGTCAACTCCCTGAGCGGCCCGCTGGACGCGAGCCGGGTGGCGGTCGCAGAGGTGGAGGCCGACCGGCTCGTGGTGACGGTCCTCGATCCTCCCGAGCCGCGGGCCTGGCCGGGGATGTGGCGTTCGGAATGGCGATCGGAGTGGCCGGACGCCTCGATGCACGACCTGCCCACGCTGCAGAACGCGCTCCGGGAGGGCCATGTGAGCCTCTGGCCGCCGGGTGCGGACCTCGAACCCGCTCTCGCGGGGATCGGCCCCGGGGGCCTCGCCGTCCTGCCACTGCCGGCGGACGGCCGGATGGTCGGGGTCTGCCTCGTGGGATGGGACGGTGAGCACCGGTTCGGGCCGGAGGAGCGCTCGCTGCTGACGGCCACCGCGGGGCTGGTGGGGCAGGCGCTGACGCGCGCCCACGCGCTCGACGCCGGCCACGAACTCGCCACGATGCTCCAGCGCAGCCTGCTGCCGCGCAAACTGCCTTCGCTGCCGGGCGGGATGGCCGTCGCCCGGTACCTGCCCGCGACGGTGGGGCTCGAAGTGGGCGGCGACTGGTACGACGTCATCCCGCTCAACGACGGCCACGTGGCCCTCGTCATCGGCGACGTGCAGGGACACAGCGCCGGAGCCGCGACCATCATGGGCCAGATACGGACGGCCGTGCGGGCCTACGCGGTGGAGCGCCATCCGCCCGATGTGGTCATCGCCCGGGCCAACCGGCTGCTCGTCGGCATGGAGACGGACCTGTTCGCCACCTGTCTGTACGTGGACCTGGACATGGAGGAGGGCATCGCCTTGTTCGTCCGCGCCGGCCACTTGCAGCCGATCCTGCGCTATCCCGACGGCAGCGCCGAGGAGTTCGCGGTCGAGGGAGGACCGCCCCTGGGAGTGGTCACGGACACCGAATTCCCCATGACGGAATTCGGCCTGGTACCGGGGACCCTGCTGGCCCTGTTGACGGACGGGATGGTCGAGTCGTCCAACGTCCGTCTGGAGGACGGCATGCGCCGGGTGTGCGACGTACTGGCCACGGCGGACCCGTCCGACCCGGGGATGGTGGCCGACGAACTGCTTTCGGGCGTCAACCGGCGGGACGACGACGTGGCGCTGCTGCTCCTGCGCTACGACGGCACCCGCGTCCGGCCGACGCGGACGAGCTGGACCGTCTGGCGGCTCCCCAACGCCGTCCTGCACGCTCGCCGTTTCGCCGCGCGTACCCTGCGCTCGTGGGGTGTGGAAGAGGAACTCGACATCGCCCTGCTGGTCGTCTCCGAGCTGGTCACCAATGCGATCGCCCATACGCAGGGTGAGGTGCAGCTGGATCTGACGCTGTCCGCGGACCGGCTGCGGATCGCCGTGAACGACTCCTCGCCCCGCAGCCCGGTCAAGCCCACGGACGTGGACTGGTCGGCGACCGGGGGCCGCGGCATCCTCATCGTCGAGGCGACGACGGCGTCCTGGGGGTCGGTACCGCTCAGCAGCGGCAAGCAGGTGTGGGCCGAGGTTCCGCTGGCACCGCGCGAGCGGCTCGCCCAGCCCGCGTAGCGTCGCCGGTCTCACCGGCGGGCGACGGACGAGTGGCCCCCCTCAGGCGGCTACCCGCTCCTCCGCGCTCTCGGGCTGCGGCTGAGCGCCGGGCCGTTGGCGCTCCGCCCACCGGACGGCGAGCGGGGCGGCCAGGCCCGTGAGGGCGAACAGGGCTCCCACGACGTACCAGCCGGGGCGGCCCCACGTAATGCACAGGGAGATGAGCAGCGCGGGGCCGACGGCCTCGGCGAGGCCGGCGCCGAGGCCGAAGACGCCCAGGTACTGGCCGGTGGCCCGCTGGGGCGCGAGGGCGAAGGAGATCTCGAACCCGGCGGCGGAATGCCACAGTTCACCGATCGTGTGGACGGTGACTCCGGCCAGCAGGAGGGTCGCCGCGGCCCAGGCGGGAATGTCCGCGGACAGCGAGATCAGCACGCAGGCCAGGAGGAAGGCGAAGCCGGACCGGCGGTAGGCGAGTCCGCCGGCCGCGGGGGTGTCGATGCTCCGGCTGGCCCGCATCTGGCAGGCGATGACGACGACGGTGTTCAGCAGCATGGTGCCCGCGATGAGCCAGTGGGGGGCTGCGGTGGCCGCGATCAGCCAGAGGGGCACGGCGACGGTGAGCACCTTGAACTGGATGGCCATGATGCCGTCCAGGGCGGTGAGGGCGAGGTAGGGCCGGTCCCGCAGTGCGATCCAGCGCGGTCCGCGCACGGCCGGCTCGGGCTTGACGGGGCGCAGGCGGAACACGATGGCCGCGGAGGCGGCGAAGGCGACCGCGTTCCCGATGACGAGGAGTTGGTAGGCGCTGTGGGTGCCGACCTGTACGGCCCAGCCCGCCAGCACCGCGCCCAGGGAGATGCCGATGTTGGTCACGGCGCGCAGATGGGCGCGGAACTCCTGCGGCCTGTCCCCTCCGTGGTACCGGATGATCGGACTGCGTGCGGCCAGCCCGGCCCCTTTCGCCGCGGTGGCCGCGCACACCGCGACCACGAACGGCCAAAAGCTCTCTGCCAGCAGGAAGCCCGCCGTGGCCAGCGCCTGGACGACGAGGGTGGCGGCGTACACACCCCTTGCACCCCGCCGGTCCGCGAGGTGACCGACCGCTATCCCCACCGCGAGTGCGAGAGCGCCTGCGATCCCGAGTCCGAGACCCACCTGGGCTGCCGGCAGGTGGACCGCCTGGGTGAAGTAGAGCACCCCCGCGGTCAGATAGAGGCCACTGCCGACGGTGTAGACGAAGTTCGAGGCGGCGATGGTGCGCTGCGGGCCGGGGTCCGGCAGCAGGTGGGGCATGGCGTGCTCCGCATCCTGGGCAGGCGATGGATCAGGGCCACCAAGGTCTATTGCAAATGATGTGCAATAGCAAGAGTCTTGCGAGTAGCTGATGGTCGTCGGGGCGATGCCCTCGCGGCGGTGTACGCCGTTGTGCGGACGTGAGGGATCCGTCCCGTGTGGCGATGGCTCCCGGCTCCGTCACCGGCCTACCCTTCAGGCCCAGTACCCCGGAGGGAGCGGCAGATGACCGACACGACGCCTGTCGACCTCGGACCCCAGGCCCGGCTCGTGGCCCGTCTCGCGACGGCCGTCCCGGAGGCGGCGCTCGCCGACCGGACGCCCTGCCCCGGCTACACGGTCCGCGATCTACTGGGCCACCTCACCGGCCTCACCGTCGCGTTCCGCGACGCCGCCCGCAAGGACCTGGGCCCCACGACGGACACGGCGCCCGGCAGCACCACCCCCTCCCTGCCCGCCGACTGGCGCGAGGGGCTGCCCCGGGTCCTCGACGAACTGGCCGAGGCCTGGCGGCAGCCGGCCGCCCGGACCGGCATGACCCGTGCGGGAGGCGTGGACCTTCCCGCCGCCATCGCGGTCGTGGTCGCGGCCGACGAACTGGTCATCCACGGCTGGGACCTGGCCAGGGCCACCGGCCAGACGTACGCACCCGACCAGGCCGCGCTGCGCGCCTCGCACGCGTTCCTGCTGGAAGCAGCCGAGGACGAGGGACGCGGCGGGGGCATCTTCGGAGCCGTCGTACCCGTACCGGACGACGCCCCGCTGCTCGACCGGGCAGTCGGGCTGAGCGGGCGCGATCCGAACTGGACGCCGCCCTCCCCCTGACTCCGCGGCGGAAGCGGAGGCCGGGCACGACCCTGCCCTCACGCCCGGCCGGCCTCCCTGCCGGCGACGGTGTCGTGCACCGCGTCCTGCGATGCGAAGCCGTGACGGAAGCGTACCGACCGCATCGGCCCCCGCGTCCAGATCTTCGGCGGGCACGGATACATGACGGAGTGCCGGGTCGTACGTGCCCGGATGGGCTCCCGCGTGCCCAAGATCTGGGCGGGCTCGCACGAGGTCGTGAAGGACTGATCGGCCGCGACCTCGGACTGTGGCCGCTGTCGGCTCCGTTCCACATTCACGTTCCATCACAAGGGAGGTAAAACCATGGGTCATCCCGCACCGCAGCGGATCGGTGTCGTAGCCGAGACAAGCCCGGGAGAGACGCGTGTGGCGGCCACGCCCGCGACCGTGCGCCAGCTGGTCGCGCTGGGCTACGAGGTCGTCGTCGAGTCGGGAGCGGGTACGGCCTCCGGTTTCTCGGACGACGCGTACGTGGCGCAGAGCGCGAAGGTCGGGGACGCCTGGAGCACCGACGTCGTACTGAAGGTCAACGCACCGTCCGGCGACGAGATCCGGAGACTGTGCGACGGGGCGACGCTGGTCAGCCTGATCGGCCCGGCGCTCAACCCCGACCTGGTGGACGAACTCGGGCGCCGTCCGATCACGGTGCTCGCCATGGACGCGGTCCCGCGGATCTCGCGAGCCCAGTCCCTGGACGTGCTCAGCTCCATGGCCAACATCGCCGGCTACCGCGCGGTCATCGAGGCGGCGCACGTGTTCGGCCGGTTCTTCACCGGACAGGTGACCGCGGCCGGAAAGGTTCCGCCGGCGAAGGTGCTCGTCGCGGGCGCCGGCGTGGCGGGACTCGCCGCCATCGGCGCCGCCAGCAGCCTGGGCGCGATCGTTCGCGCCACCGATCCGCGGCCGGAGGTGGCGGAGCAGGTCCGTTCGCTCGGCGGCGAGTTCCTCGGCGTCGAGGTGGAGCACGGGACCAGCACCGACGGGTACGCGAAGGCGACCTCGGAGGAATACGACCGTCGGGCCGCGGAGATCTACACCGAGCAGGCCGCCGACGTCGACATCGTCATCACCACCGCGCTGATCCCCGGAAGGCCGGCGCCGAAGCTGCTCACCGCGCAGGACGTCGCGAGCATGCGGCCCGGCAGCGTGATCGTCGACATGGCCGCGGCGCAGGGCGGGAACGTCGCCGGCACCGTCGCGGGCGAGGTGGTCGTCACCGACAACGGCGTCACGATCGTCGGCTACACCGACCTGCCCAGCCGACTGCCGGCCCAGGCGTCGCAGCTGTACGGCACGAACCTCGTCAACCTGATGAAGCTGCTCACGCCGGCCAAGGACGGCCGGCACCGGATCGACTTCGAAGACGTGGTCCAGCGGTCCATGACCGTGGTGCGCGACGGCGAGACGACCTGGCCCCCGCCACCGGTACAGGTGTCCGCCGCTCCGGCGGCGCAGGCACCGGTGGCCGTGAAGGCCGTCGCACCCGAAAAGAAGCCGATGTCCGCGGCGGCGAAGTACGCGCTCGCCGGTACCGGGATGGCCGCGCTCTTCCTGCTGACCGCCTTCTCCCCGTCGCAGCTGATCGGCAACTTCACCGTCTTCGTGCTCGCGATCGTCATCGGCTACTACGTCATCGGCAAGGTGCACCACGCCCTGCACACACCACTCATGTCGGTCACGAACGCCATCTCCGGAATCGTCGTCGTGGGCGCCCTCCTGCAGATCGCCCACACGGACATCACGATCACCGTGCTGTCGTCCGTCGCGATCCTGCTGGCCAGCATCAACATCTTCGGCGGATTCGCGGTCACCCGCCGCATGCTCGCCATGTTCTCGAGAGGCTGATCCCCCCATGACTGCCGCCACGGCCGCGCAGGCCGCTTACATCGTCGCCGCACTCCTGTTCATCCTCAGCCTCGCCGGGCTCTCGAAGCACGAAAGCTCCCGTTCGGGGCTCGTGTTCGGCGCCTCCGGCATGGTGATCGCCCTCGCCGCCACCATCGGCCTGGCCTCGCGCAGCATCACCGCGACCGGGCTGACCCTGCTCGTCGTCGCCATGGTGATCGGCGCGGGCGTCGGGATCTGGCGTGCCCGGGTCGTCGAGATGACCGGCATGCCGGAGCTCATCGCCCTCCTGCACAGCTTCGTCGGCCTGGCCGCCGTACTCGTCGGCTGGAACGGCTACTTCGAGGTCGAGGCGGAGGGTCCCGGGCATGTCGCGGTGGCCCAGGACCTGCTCGGCATCCACCACGCCGAAGTGTTCATCGGGATATTCATCGGCGCCGTCACCTTCAGCGGATCGATCATCGCCTACCTGAAGCTGTCGGCGCGCATCAAGTCCAGCCCGCTGGTACTGCCCGGCAAGAACCTGATCAACCTCGGGGCCCTCGTCGCGTTCGCGGTCCTGACGGTCTTCTTCGTCATCAGCCCGAGCCTCGGTCTGCTCATCGCGGTCACCGCGGTGGCGCTCGCCCTCGGAGTGCATCTGGTCGCCTCGATCGGCGGCGGTGACATGCCGGTCGTCGTGTCGATGCTCAACAGCTACTCCGGCTGGGCCGCGGCGGCGTCCGGGTTCCTGCTGAACAACAACCTGCTCATCGTCACCGGAGCGCTGGTCGGCTCCTCCGGCGCGTACCTCTCCTACATCATGTGCCAGGCGATGAACCGCTCGTTCATCTCCGTGATCGCGGGCGGCTTCGGCGTCGAGGCCGCCGCGAGCGACGACACCGACCTCGGTGAGCACCAGGAGATCACCGCCGAAGCCACCGCCGAACTGCTGCAGAACGCCTCCTCCGTCGTGATCGCCCCGGGCTACGGAATGGCCGTCGCACAGGCCCAGTACCCCGTCGCCGAGCTGACCCGCAAGCTGCGCGAGCGAGGGGTGAACGTACGGTTCGGGATCCACCCCGTGGCCGGAAGGCTGCCGGGGCACATGAACGTGCTGCTGGCGGAGGCGAAGGTGCCGTACGACATCGTCCTGGAAATGGACGAGATCAACGACGAGCTCTCCGACACCACGGTCGTGCTCGTCATCGGCGCCAACGACACCGTCAACCCGGCCGCCGCCGAGGACCCCGGCAGCCCGATCGCCGGCATGCCGGTACTGCGGGTGTGGGAGGCGGAGAACGTCGTCGTCTTCAAGCGCTCGATGGCGACCGGATACGCGGGCGTTCCCAACCCCCTCTTCTACCGGGACAACACCCGGATGCTCTTCGGCGACGCCAAGCAGCGGATGGACGACATCCTCGGGGCGCTCGGGTCCGACACCCCGTCGCACCGCTCGCCCGCCGCGGTCACGGCGTCGCGGTAGCCGGTCATGTGAGCCCCGCCTCCGCGAAGGCTTCCGACCCGTCCCACCGGACGGGTCGGAAGCCTTCGCGGTGCGACAGGCCGTCACGGCCACCGTCACCGGTCACCCGTCACCCGTAAGGCCCAGTCGGGCCGCTCTTTCCATGCGCGAGGACCAGGGCGTGTGGTTTCCTGGGCGCCGCCTCACACCGTAATCATGCGACCACATGCAGTGAAGGGACGGCGTCGTGAGCCTTCTGGACATCAAGCTGGAGCGGGCGTTCGATGTGTTCGACTCGGACCGCGACGGGCGGCTCGACAAGTCGGACGTCATCGGCCTCTCGGACAGGCTCGCCGAGTCACTCGGGTACGCCCCGGACGCCGTGGCCGGCCTCCGGACTTCGCTGGCCGACCTCTGGGACGCCGTCTTCCACAAGATGGACAAGAACGACGACGGAGCGGTCGACCGGCAGGAGTTCCGGGCGGCGTTCCGAGCCCGGATCGTCACGGACCAGAACCGGATCTGGGAACGGATCAGGAACATGAGCAATGCCTGGACCGAGCTCGGCGACCGCGATGGCGACGGCATGCTGACGCGCGAGGAGTACACCTCCCTGCTCCACGGCATGTTCCGCCTGCCCCGGGAGACCTTCGACGAGGCGTTCAACCAGCTGGACGTGGACGGCGACGGGCAGTTGAGCCGCGACGAGATCAGCTCCGCGATGAAGGAGTACTACACGAGCGAGAAGCACTCGGCACGCGGAAACCAGTTCTTCGGCCGTCTCTGAGCAGCGCACAGGGGGGCCCGCGCGCCCCCCTCTGCCCCGCGCGCCCGCAGTGGCTCCTCGCGAGCCGATGCGTATCGCGTCCCCGCTCGTTGACCGCGAGGGGAAGCCGCCCCTCGAGACACACCTGGAGGACCTCTTGATGGCCGATGCCGCACTGCCGGTGATCGTTCTCTCCGACTCCGATCCGCTCCGCCGGCACGAGACGGCCGAGCTGGTGCAGAGCTGGTACCGGACGTCGTTCCGCGTACTGCAGGTCGGAGGACCGGCGGAGGTGGTCCGGGCGCTGACGTCGTTGGCCGACCGGAAGGTGCCCGTCGCGGCCGTGCTCGCCGATGAGGCCCCCGAGCCCGGCGCCACGCATCCCGGCGTGCGCTGGCTGTCGCTGGCCGGGCACTCCGGCTCCGTGCCCGGCGCCCGTTCCGGAGCGGACCGGGGCGAGGAGAGCCCGGCCGAGCACCTCCGGCACGCGCTCGACGACTCCCTGTGCACCTGGAATGCCGACTGCCACGGAGCTCTGTCCACCGCCGAGGTGCGCGGCAGCCGCTTCTCCCCCGCCGCGTACGCGGTGCGCGACTTCCTCGGCCGCAGCGGCGTGCTCTTCCGGTGGCTGCCCGAGGAGGACGTGCGGGAGGCCCCGGTGACCGTCCGGCTCGGCGACGGCACCGAGATGGCGGACCCTTCGATCAGCGAGTTGGCCGAGCGGCTCGGCCTCATCCGGCCGGCCGAGCAGGACCACTACGACGTCGCGGTGATCGGCGGCGGCCCCGGGGGCCTGTCCGCGGCGGTGTACGCCGCCGCCGAGGGCATGAGCGTGGTCGTCATCGAGGACGACGCGCCCGGCGGACAAGCGGGAACGACCTCACGGATCGAGAACTACCTCGGATTCCCGGTGGGGCTGACGGGTGGCGACCTGGCCCAGCGCGCCTTGCAACAGGCACGCAGGGCCCGCGTCGAGTGGCAGCCCACCCGGGTGGCCAGTCGGGTGACCCCGATCGACGGCGGCGGCCATGCCGTCGAGTTCGTCAAGGCCGGCACCGATGAGACGGCCTCGGTGACCGCGGCCGCCGTGGTGGTCGCCACGGGCGTGGACTGGAACCGCCTGACGGCACCCGGGGTCGACCGCCTCCTCAACTCCGGTGTGTACTACGGGTCTTGCCTCTCCGACGCCCCGTCGACGGCCGGGGAGGACGTGTACATGGTGGGCGCGGGCAACTCCGCCGGACAGGCCGCCCTCTACTTCGCTCGCTACGCCCGCTCCGTCACCCTGCTGGTCCGGGGCACGGACCTCGGCGCGTCCATGTCGAGCTACCTGGTGCAGCGCATCGAGCGGACCCCCGGCCTCAACGTCATGTTGGGCACCGAGGTGGCCGGCTGCCTCGGCGGGTCCACCCTCACCGGACTCCGGCTGCGGGACCGCCGGGGCGACGAGCGGACCGTCGACGCGCACTGCCTGTACGTCCTGATCGGCGGCCGCCCGTCGACCGAGTGGCTCGGCGGCGCCCTGGGGCTCGACGACCG
The DNA here is from genome assembly GCF_001279655.1 of Streptomyces sp. WM6372. Classification (NCBI taxonomy): domain Bacteria; kingdom Bacillati; phylum Actinomycetota; class Actinomycetes; order Kitasatosporales; family Streptomycetaceae; genus Streptomyces; species Streptomyces sp. WM6372. The sequence goes on from NZ_LGDB01000176.1 coordinate 16,330, forward strand.
CGGGTACGTCCTGACCGGCAGCGGCGGAGCCGGCCCGGACGCGCTGCCGATGGAGACCAGCCGGCCCGGCGTCTTCGCCGTGGGCGACGTACGGTCCGGATCGGTCAAGCGGGTCGGCGCCGCCGTGGGCGAAGGCGCCGCCGTGGCCCAGTCCTTGGTCGAGTACCGGCGGCGGCACCCGGAGCGCTTCCAGGACGCGCGAACGCCCTGCGGCTTCTGACCGGCACGGCCGGACCGGAGACCCCGGGTCGGGTCCGCGACCCGGGAGGCGCGGCCTCCGGCCCGGGGCCGGTCAGTCCCGGTGGCCCGGGGCCGGTCAGTCCCGGTGACCCAGGTCCAGGCGGTCCGCGAGGCCGGCTGCGGTGAAGGCCGCGACGAGCTGGTCAAGGCCTTCGGTGAAGTGGGCCCAGCTGTCGTAGTGGACGGGGACGACCCGGCGGGCCCCGAGTATCCCGGCGGCTTCGGCCGCCTGGGCGCTGTCCAGGACGACCGGTTCGCCGTTGAAGAGGACGGGGAAGCGGGGAGCACCGGCGAAGAGGACGGCGGTGTCCACGGGCGCGAAACGTGCGGCGATCTCCTTGACGAGGTCGAGGGAGGCGTTGTCGCCGCTGACGTAGACGGTGGGCAGTCCCTCGCCGGTCAGGACGAAGCCGACGACCTGCCCGGCGATCGGCTCGATCTCCTCGCGCGGTCCGGGGCCGTGGATGGCGGGCACGCCGGTGACGGTGACGGCGCCCCCGCCGGGGCGGCCCAGCTCGATGGACTCCCAGTCGGCCAGGCCCTTGGCGTTGCCTCCCAGACGCTGTCCGGCGCCGGGGGTGGTGAGGGTGAGGGGGACGTCGGCGAGCAGGGCCCGGCCGGAGGTGTCGAGGTTGTCGGCGTGCTGGTCGTGGGAGAGCAGGACCACGTCGATGCGGCCCAGGTCATCGGGGGCGCCGGCGGAAGGGGCGGTCTTGACCAGGAGCGGACCTCCGGGCACCTGGTAGTCGCCGGGAGCGTCGAAGGTCGGGTCGGTCAGGAACCGCAGGCCGCCGTACTCGAAAAGGGCGGTGGGGCCGCCGAAGACGCGGACGGAGAACGGTTCGGGGGTGGCGCTGGCGGCAGTCACGGAACATGCACCTCACGGATAGGCAGTGGATTATCCGTGAGTCACCGTAGGCGATTCTCACGGTTAAGCGCAAGATCTAACGTGAGCATCATGGAAAGAGCGGGGTTGTAGCATGAGGGCCATGGAAGAGATCGCGACCGCCGAACCGCCGCCGACGCCGGGCGCCGAGCAGTACCCCGCCCTCGACCTCGCCAACAGCGCCCTCACCCTCCCCGGCGGGCACTCCGTCGATCTCCTCGCCACCCCCGGCGCCGCCGAACAGTGGCTCGTCGACCGGGGTCTCGCCCCGGCCGACACCGGCCTGATCGAGATGTGCGCCACCCGGCTGCGCACCCTGCGCGAGCAGGTCCGCGCCCTGCTCGCCTCCCACGTCGCCGGACTGCCCGCCCCTGCCGCCGCCCTGGCCGCCGTCAACGACGCCCTCACGCGGGCGCCCGCCGCCTCCCTGCTCCACTGGGACCCGGACCGCGGCCTGCACCGCGAGGCGGCCCACCCCGTCACCCAGATCGTCGAGCACGCCCTCGCCGTCCTCGCGGCCAACGCGGCCGACCTGCTCACCGGACCCGACGCCGAGCGCCTCACCGCCTGCGGCTCCACCCCCTGCAGCCGCTACCTCCTGCGCCACGGCCGCCGCCACTGGTGCTCCACCCGCTGCGGCGATCGCGCCCGCGCCGCCCGCGCCTACGCCCGCCGCACCCAGGCCACGGCGGACTGACCCGCCCGGCGCCGCGCCCCGTCGAAGCGGGACCGGCCCCCGCGGCGGCCCGGCCCGCTTATAGGACCCGCCGGGTCCACATGGGTGACCAGCACGAACGTTGATCGTTAAGGAGGCGTCGGGGTCAACGAAGGCGCTCTCGTGCCGGTGGGGTAGGGGTGTTGTATGGCGACGTTGTGTCGGCCGGCCGTGTCGGTTCCGGAATACGTCATCACCATGGAGGAGACGCTCGAACTCGCACGCTCGCGCCATGCCGGTCACCCCCAACTGGGCCTCGCGTTACGTCTGATCGAGAACACCGGGGTGCGGACCCGCCATCTCGTACGGCCGGTCGGTGAGACCCTCGCGCACCCGGGCTTCGAGGAACGCAACAGGCTGTACGCGGCGGAGGCGAAGGCCCGCGTACCGCTGGTCGTCCGGCGCGCGCTGGCGGACGGCGAGCTGACGGCCGCGGAGATCGACGTGATCATCTATGTGTCCTGCACCGGGTTCATGATGCCTTCGCTCACGGCCTGGCTGATCAACACGATGGGATTCGCCTCCAGTACACGGCAGTTGCCGATCGCTCAGCTGGGCTGCGCGGCCGGTGGGGCGGCGATCAACCGCGCGCACGATTTCTGCACGGCCTATCCGGAGGCGAACGCGCTGATCGTGGCGTGTGAGTTCTGCTCACTGTGCTACCAGCCCACCGACATCGGCATCGGATCGCTGCTGTCCAACGGTCTGTTCGGCGACGGGGTGGCCGCAGCGGTCGTCCGCGGGACGGGGGGCCACGGCATCAGCCTGGAGCGCAACGGCTCGTACCTCGTCCCGGGAACGGAGGACTGGATCGCGTACGACGTACGGGCCACCGGCTTCCACTTCCTGCTGGACAAGCGCGTGCCCGGCACCATGGAGCCGCTCGCCCCCGCCCTGCGCAGCCTCGCCGACGGGCACGGCTGGGATGCGTCGGACCTCGACTTCTACATCGTGCATGCCGGTGGGCCGCGGATCCTCGACGACCTGAGCACCTTCCTCCACGTCAAACCGGAGGCGTTCCGCCACAGCCGGGCCACGCTCACCGAGTACGGGAACATCGCGAGCGCCGTCGTACTGGACGCCTTGCGCCGCCTGTTCGACGAGGGGGGCGCCGCCGACCGGGCGCGTGGCCTTCTGGCCGGGTTCGGCCCCGGCATCACGGCCGAGATGACGCTGGGCCGCTGGAGCCGTACGCCGTGACCCTCGCCGAAGGAAACCCGATGACCGGCTACTCCCCCGCCGCCCCGACGGCGGAGGCCGGTCTGATCGTGCCCCCCGGCGAAGGCCGCACCCTCCGAGCCGCCGCCCAGCACGTGACGTTCAAAGTGACCGGCGCCCAGTCGCGCCTCGCATCGAGCTTCGAGGTGGTCGTGCCACCGGGCTTCGACGTCGGCGCGCACGTCCACGCGCGCAGCGAGGAGCTGTTCTACGTCCTTGAGGGCGAACTCGACGTCCTCGCCTTCGAGCCCCGTGTGCGCACTCCGGACGGGTGGCGGGGATGGCGGTCGCCGAAGGGCGACCGGGTGGTCCGCGCCACGCCCGGCACGGTCATCCTGGTCCCGCCCGGCTGTCCGCACGCCTTCGCCAACCCCACCGGCGTCCCGGCCCGGATGTTCTTCCAGTCCTCCCCGCCCCCGGACCACGAGCGCTATTTCGAGGAACTCCTGGAGATCCTCTCCTGCGACGGGCCCGTGGACCACGGCGCCATCGCCGCACTGCGCCGGCGCTACGACATCGAGCAGCTCACCCCGCTGCGCCATGACCAGCCGACGAGGAGCCGGTGATGCACGACGGCCCGGCCCCCTTGTACGAGGCGTCAGACTTGGCTGCGCTCGACTTCGACCCGTTCCTCCGCGAGGCGCTGCGGGCCGGACCGGTCATCCGGATCCGGCTGCCGCACGGAGCCTCCGGAGAGTGCTGGCTGGCGACACGGCACGACGCCGTCCGGTTCGTCACCTCCGATCGCCGGTTCAGTCGCGACATCGTCGGCCGGCCACTGCCCAGCATGAACAGGTACCTCGTTCCGCTGGACCGCGCGGTCAGCTTCGTCGACCCTCCCGACCACACCCGCGTCCGTTCCGTGGTCTCCTCGGCGTTCAACCGATTCGGCCTGGCGGCCTTGCGGCCCGGGACCCAGGCCGTGCTCGACGAACACATCGACGCGATGGCCGCCGCCGGACCGCCCGCCGACCTCGTCCAGCACGTGACCTCCCCCTTCCCCCTGCACGTCATCGGTTCCGTACTGGGTGTGCCGGAGGCCGACCGGCCGCGCCTGCGCACGTGGGCGGACACCATCCTGACCCGGGCGAGGGACGAAGCGGGAGTCGAGCGCGCCCGGCAGGCCAAGGAGGAAGCGAGCGCCTGCTTCCGCGAACTGGCCCGCCAACGCCGGCTCCACCCGCAGGACGACCTCATCAGCGAGCTGGGAGCCGCGGTCGAAAGCGGCAGGATCGAGGAAGAGGAACTCCTCGCCCTGGCCACACTGATGGGGATCAACGGTTGGCACGCGGTGCGCAACCACACCTCCAACATGGTCTACCTCCTGCTGACCGACGAGGGCCTGAGGAGCCGGCTGCGGTCCGACCCGCACGCCGTGCCGGCGGCCGTGGAGGAACTGCTGCGCTGGATCCCCCACAAGCACGGCGTGGGACAGGCCCGCATCGCCACCGAGGACGTCGAAGTGGGAGGCGTCCTGATCCGCCGCGGCGAGGCCGTCTACGTCTCGTACGTGGCGGCGAACTGGGACGAGCGGCACTACCCCGCGCCGCACCGGATCGACATCGACCGCGAAGGCCCGCCCCACCTGGCCTTCGGCTACGGCCCCCACCACTGCCTGGCACCCTCGCTGGCCCGCATGGAAGCCGAACTGCTGCTGACCACCCTCCTCACGCGCCTCCCCGACCTCCGGCTGGCCATCGATCCGGGCCACGTGGCCTGGCAGCGGGACGCCCTCATCCGCGGACCGGTGGCCCTGCCGGTCACCTGGTAGACGACCTCCTCGAACTCCTTCCAGGATCAGGCGAGCCGCTTCTTGAGCTGTGCGTACAGTTCGGCGACGGCCGCGTCGGCCGCCGGGGAGACGCGGTCGAGGTTGAGGAAGGCGTGGATCAGCCCCTCGCCCGTGCGGGCGAAGACGTCCACGCCCGCACGGGCGAGGGCGGCGGCGTAAGCGTCGCCCTCGTCGCGCAGGGGGTCGTACCGGGCGGTGCCGATGACCGCCGGGGCGAGGCCGGCGTGACGGTCCGCGCGCAGCGGGGAGACAGCGGCGGAGGAGCGGACGGCGGGGTCGTCGCCGGCGTACAGGTGTTGCAGGTCGAGGACGTCTTGGCGGCTCAGGACGTATCCGGTGGCGTTCTGGGTGCGGGAGGGATGGTCGCCGTCGAAGTCGGTGGCCGGGTAGGCGAGCAGTTGGGCCGCCAGTGGCCGGCCTTCGTCGCGGAAGGAGAGGGCGACGGTGGCGGCCAGGTTCGCTCCGGCGCTGTCGCCCGCCACGGCGAGCCGGTCCGGGCGGGCGCCGTAGTCGTCGATGCGGTCGGCGATGTGGCGGGCCGCGGCGAGGCAGTCGTCGTGGGCGGCCGGGAAGGGGTGCTCGGGTGCCAGCCGGTAGTCGACGGCGACGACCACGGCCTCCACGTCGCGGCAGAGCCTGCGGGTGACGTCGTCGTGCGTGTCGAGGTCACCGGCGATCCAGCCGCCGCCGTGGAAGAACACCACGGTGGGAACGGGGCCATCGGTCGCCGGCCGGTAGACGCGTACGGGGATGTTCCCCGCGGGGCCGGGGACCGTGCCGTCCTCCACCGAGCCGACCGGGATCGGCGCCGTCGCGGCGAAGCCGGCGCCCAGCTGCCGGTTCGCGTCGCGCAGCACGTTCGGGTCGGTGTCGCGGATGCGCGGGGCGGGCGTGCCGTTGAGCTGATCGAGCAGGGCCGCGAGGGCGGGGTCCACGGGCATGGCGGGGCCTTTCGTGCGTGGGAGGGGCGTGCGTGCCTGAGGGTGACGGGACTGGGTGACGGAGCTGGGTCAGGGGCTGGGTGACGGAGCTGGGTCAGGGGCTGGGTGACGGAGCTGGGTGACGGGCTCACGGGCGCAGGACGAGGCGGATGGGATCGCCTTGCTTGGTGCGCAGGCGCTCGACGGCTTTGGCCGCGTCGGCGAGCAGGAGTACGTCGGTGATGGAGCGGGAGAAGTCCAGCCTGCCGCCCCCGGCCAGGGTCATCAGCTGCGCCACGGCGTCCTCCGCGGATCCGTAGTGGCCGAGGACCTGGTGCTGGAGGTAACTGAAGAGGGTGCCGTCGGTGACGGTCAGCGGCTGGTCGGTCAGTCCGACCAGGACCAGGCGTCCCTTCCGCCCGAGCACGCTCAGGGCCTGCTCCCGTACCGCTGCGACTCCGGCGAAGTCGAACGCGGCCTCGAGTCCGCGGCCGCCGGTGGTGGCCAGGATCCGGTCGGGCAGGCTGCGGTCGGCGGGATCCAGCGCCAGGTCGGCGCCGTGGTCGAGTGCGCGCCTGCGGGCGGCGGGGGCGGGGTCCACCGCGACGATGGGGCAGGCGCCGATGGCGCGCAGCAGCTGGACGGCGTGGACGCCGAGACCGCCGATGCCCCACACCCCGACGGCCTGGCCCGCGCGTACGTCTGCGGTCGTCGTGATGGCACCCCAGGGAGTGGAGACGGCGTCCGGGATGATCGCTCCCTGTTCGAAGGGAATCGATCCGGGGAGGGCGACGAGGGTCTCGACGGAGGCGAGTGCGTACGAGGCCCAGCCGCCGTCGTAGTCGACACCACGCGTCAGGACCCGGTCGTCGCGCACCTCACCCGCCTGTAGGACGACGCGTCGGCCCGCGCTCCAGTCCGTGACGTGCGGTCCGCACTCGACGATGACGCCGGCGACCTCGTGTCCCAGGGTGACGGTGTCGCCCGCCAGGTGGGCCGGGGTGAGCGTGCCGTCGATGAGGTGTACGTCGGAGAGGCAGACGCCCGCGGCCTCCACTTTGACCAGCACCTGCCCGGGTCCGGGGGCGGGAACGGGGACCTCTTCGACGGTCAGGGTGCGCGAGGGGATGTGCAGGCGCGCGGCACGCATGAGTTCCATTGCGGTTGATCCACTTCCGGTCTGTGGCATGGCATGGGAGGGGATGTCCGGGCCGGGCCGGGCGAGGCTTGGGGCCGGGCGAGGCGAGGCCCGGGGCCGGGCGAGGCGATGCCCGGGGCTGCTGGGGCGAGGCCCGGCGGGTCTGGCCGGGAGCCGGCCGACGAGCCAACGCAAGTCGACTTGCTTTCCAACGTAACCTCGTCCGCTTCGTATCGCAAGGACCCTTGCGATAGGGTGGCCGAGTGACCATCGACGAGGAGCCGGACAAGGAATCGGGCGGGCAGGACGCACCGCCACTGCGGCGGCGCGGGGAACGGATGCGCCAGGCCGTCCTGGCCGCCACGGTCGACCTGCTCACCTCTCAGGGGCTGGCGGCCACCACCGTCGGCGCCGTCGCCCGCGCCGCAGGCGTCCACGAGACCTCGGTGTACCGACGCTGGAAAACCCGCGAGAACCTCATCTTCGACGCGCTCGCCACCCGTACCGAGCAGGCCCTTCCCACGCCCGACACCGGCGCCGTCCGCGAGGACCTGTGCGAGCTGTTCACGGCTCTGACCCGCTTCTTCGCCACACCCGCCGGCGCCGCGCTGCTGCTCCTGGGAACGGTCCGCGAGGAAGGCGCACTGGAGAAGGGGCGGCGCACGTACTGGCAGGCCCGCCTCGAACCCGCCGAAACACTCGTCCAGCGCGGCATCGACCGCGGCGAACTGGCCGCCGGCACCGACCCGCACCTCGTCGTGGAAGCCATCACGGGCCCCCTCCTCGCCAGGGTCCTCCTCACCGGCGAACCCCTCGAAGAGGCCCTCGCCCCACGCCTGGTCGACCTCGTCCTCGACGGCTCCCGTGCTTGAGTGCTCCATGCGGCCGTCAGAGCCTGATGCGCCGGGAGTCAGGGGTGAGGAACGTCACCGCGGGGGCGGGCCCCGGTCGGCCGGCTCCGTTGCTAGTTTGTCCGGCGGTCGGATTCACGGCCCCGGACGAGATGCGCCGTACCCGGTTACGCACGACGACGCGCGAGGTGCTGCAGGAGCAGCGCCGTACGCCGTCCGCGCCCGGGCGGCGTCCTCGTCGAGCAAGATGGGCCGAACGCCATGACCGTGCCACTCACCCGCAGCCTGTACCGGACGACCGCGCATGCCGCCGGGGGCCGTACCGGATCCGTCCGCACGGACGACGGGCGGCTGGACGTCCGCCTCGCCCCGCCGCGCAAGAACGCGGCCGGCACCACCAACCCCGAGCAGCTGTTCGCGGCCGGCTTCGCCGCCTGCTTCACCTCGGCGCTCGCGGAGGTCGCCGCCGAGTTCGGGGCGGACGCCTCGGCCGCGCGCGTCGCCTGCGAGGTCCAGCTCGGCACCACGGACACGCCCGCGGGCTACGGCCTCGCGGTGGCCCTCACCGTGAGCCTGCCGGGGTGGCGGGCCGCGGACCTCCAGCCCCTGCTGCACCGGGCGGACGCGGTCTGCCCGTACTCGCAGGCAGTGCGCGGCAACGTACCGCTGACCCTTCTGGCCGTGGACGACCCGGCCGCCGATGACCGCGCCTGAACCGGGGCCGGGGCCGGAGGTCCGCTTCCCGGACCACCCCGGCGTACCGGTGCCCGAGCGCGGCGCCTGGCTGCGGCGCGGCATCAGCCGCAACGGCGGACCCCTTCTCGTGGAACGCGAAGCGGTGTGGCTGCAGGCCGGCCCGTACTACGCCGACAGCCGGGGCTTCGCGGGTACGACGTCCTACGACGGTTCCCGAGTGCGCTTCCACCACCTCACGGGCGAGCCCGGCGAAGACGTCGGCGCTTTCCGGTGGGAGGGCGACCATCTCGTCGAGTGGGGCACCAACCCGGACGGCAGTACCTTCCTGGAGATCTGGGACCCGCTGCCCGGCGCCGACGGGGCCGACGGGGCCGACGGCTCGTGGTCGGGCCCCGGGTACCACGTGGTGCGCGTCGGCCGGCACGTGGTGCACGTCGATTCCCGTGCAGGTACGTACTGGCGGCTGTGACAGGCCGTCGGGGCCGTACCGCACGAGCGGGGTCTCCAGGCCTCTCGCCGACCCGGCCGGCGCGGCGGCGTGAATCGAAGCGTGCAGCGGGGTCGCGTTCGGCGACGTGCCGGGCGACCGAGTCGGCGCCGGGGCGGGCGTAGCGCAGCTACCGCCCGACCGCCGCGGTGTACGACGACGGCGGGGCGGACAGAGGTACGACCCGAGCCGACCCGAGCACGCGGCAACCGAAGTGCGCCCCGCTCCCGAGTTCGGTCACCGGTTCGATCGTCACGCCGTACCGCCCTTCCGGTACTGCCGCAGTAAATGCGGTATCCACTGCGGTAGTTGTGAACACGTCTCCGCGATCGAGCAAGGCACCGCCCGAATGCGTTTCTGCTGTGCGGACTTGAGGGGAGTGGACTGTCAGTGCCCGGGGCCAGCATGCTTCCCTGGGCCATGCCCCAGATCCTCCGTCACGGGCAGACACTCGGCGAGCAGGTCGACGACGTCGCTCCAGGCTCGCTGCGCGTGCCGTGGGTGGTAGCCGACGCCGGGGACCACGGGGTGGCCGACCGGCGGGTGATGGAAGGCGTGCAAGGCGCCGCCGTAGACCACGAGGCGCCAGTCGACGCCCGCGGCCTGCATCTCAGCGGTGAACGCGTCCCGTTGCGCGGGCGGCATGATCGGGTCTTCCGACCCGACCCCGGCCCACACCGGGCAGCGAATGCGCGCCGCCTCGCCCGGTCGGCCCGTGGTAGTTGCGTTGACCGTCCCGATCGCGCGCAGGTTGACGCCGCCTCGCCCGAGTTCCAGCGCGATGGCGCCCCCGGTGCCGTAGCCGATGGCCGCGATCCGGTCGGGGTCGGTCCGGGGCTCGGTGCGCAACTCGTCGAGTGCCGCGTGGCCGATGCGCCGCATCCGGTCGGGATCAGCGAGCAGGGGCAGGCAACGGGCCAGCATCTCCTCGGGGTCGCCCAAATAGCGCCCGCCGTGAAGGTCGAAGGCCAGCGCTACATATCCCAGCTCGGCGAGAGCATCGGCCCGGCGGCGCTCGACGTCGCTGAGCCCCATGCCCTCTGGTCCGAGCAGCACCGCGGGCCGGCGGTCGACACCGGCCGGGAGCGCGAGGTGCCCGATCATCGTCAAACCGTCGGCCGGATACTCGACCGTACGCGTCGTCATCGCCGTCATGAGACTGGACTGTAGTGATCGTCGAGCCCGGTCCGGCCGCTGTTCTGCCGCTGGCAGAACAGCGCGGGCATCCCTCTGAAATACGGCGAGAGCCCACAAGAACCGTCACGAACCCCGCCCCCGCGGCAGCGCTATCGCATCACCTGCCCGGGCCACGGTATTGGAGGCCGGCCCTCGCAGCAGGATTCCGGGGCATACCGGCCCGCTCCCGTGAAGGGCGTCACCAGTGCCCAAGGGGCACGCCGCCCGCGTCAGTCGGCCATTTCCATAAACTGTGAATATAAAAGTGCTATGCTTCGAGCATGAGTCGTCAAGACACCGCTCCCGGCGCGTCCGCCGCCATCGGGGCAGCCCTCTACGGCCTGGCCACCAGGGCCGCGAGACGCCTGCCCCGGGACATGAGCCTGACGTCCGCCGCCACCCTGGCCACCCTGGACCGGACCGGCCCGCGGCGCATCACCGATCTGGCCGCGGTCGAGGGCGTCACCCAGCCCGCAATGACCGCCCTGGTCCGGGTGATGGAGGAGTCCGGCCTGGTCGAGCGGCGGGGCGACGCGTCCGACAAGCGGGTCACGCTGGTGTGCCTGACCGAGGCCGGCGCCTCCTACGTCCGGACGCGGCGCCAGGCGGGCGTCCACGCGTTCGAGCGGTTGATCGGCGGGCTCGCCGGCGACGAGGTCGAGGCGCTGGTGGCGGCCCTTCCGGCGCTGAAGCATCTGGCAGAGCTCGAAAGCCAGGACCGCGAAGGGCCGAAGCAGTGACCGGGCAGCCGGTCGGCGGGGTCTCGGTGAAGGCGTTCCCGGTGGCGCGTTCCGAGGCGCGGCTGCTGGCCCCCGCCCTGATGTTCGTCGCCCTGGTCGTGGCGGCGGTCGCCAGCCTCGGGACGCCGCTCATCACCAGCGTGGCGACCTCGTTCCACGTCTCGCTCGGCAGCGCGCAGTGGACGCTGACCATCGCGCTGCTCAGCGGCGCCGTCGCCACGCCGGTCCTGGGCCGGCTCGGAGCCGGCCCGCACCGGCGGGCCACGATCCTCGCCACGCTGGCGGTCGTCGTCGCCGGCAGCGCGCTCACCGTGCTGCCGCTGCCGTTCGCGTGGCTGCTGGCCGGCAGGGCGGCCCAGGGCGTCGGGCTCGGGCTGACGGCGCTGATGATGGGCGTGGCCCGGGACCACCTCCCCGAGGAGCGCAGCGCGGCCGTGATCGCCCTGATCTCGGTGGTCTCGATCATCGGGGCCGGCGTCGGCTACCCGCTGGCCGCACTGCTCGCCGAGCTCGGCGGGGTACGGGCCGCCTACGGCCTCGGCCTGGTCGTCACCGCCGCCGCCCTCCTGACCGCGTGGCGCTCCATGCCCGAAGCCCCCGAAGGCCGCTCCGCCCCCGTGGACGTGGCAGGCGCGGTCGTCCTGGCCGCTGCGCTGCTCCTGGTGCTGTTCCTCGCCGGCGAACGGAATCTGTGGAGCCGGCACCTCGCCGTGGCGGCGGGCCTCGCCGTCGTCGCGGTGGTGCTGCTCTGCGTCTGGGCCGTCATCGAGCTGCGCAGCACGACGCCCCTGGTCGATGTGCGGGCGGTGCGGCACCCGGCGGTCGCCGGGGCGAACCTCGCCATGTTCGCCGGCGGGATCGGCATGTACCTCCTGCTCACGCTCATCACCCGGTACGCGCAGACGCCGCACGGCGCCGGCTACGGCTTCGGGCTGACGACCTTCGTCGCCGGGCTGGTCCTCATCCCGTTCTCGGTGCTGGGGTTCGTCGCCGGCAAGCTCACGCCGCGGGTCCGGACGCGGATCGCCGACCCCCTGCTCCTGGCCGGCAGCGCCGTCGTGGTCGGCGGCGGGTTCGCCCTGTTCGCGGCGGCCCGGTCGGACCTGGCCGAACTGTTCGCGGCGATGGGCGTGCTCGGCTTCGGCGTCGGCGGCTTCTCGGCCGCGATGCCCGGCGTCATCCTGGCCGTCACCCCCAAGAGCGAGACGTCGAGCGCCATGAGCTTCAACTACGTCGTCCGCAGCGTCGGGTACTCCCTGGGCAGCGCCATCGGCGGCCTGATCCTCGCCGCGGGCACCGGCCCCGGCCACCTCTTCCCCGACGACAACGCCTACACCACCGCGGCGCTGGTCGGCATCGGCGCCATGGCGATCACGGCGCTGGCAAGCCTCGCTCTCGCCCGCCGACGCTCGTCCGAGACCAACCCGTAAGTCAGATGCACTCATCCGAACACTGGAGGTTCCATGCCCAAGGGCTACTGGGTCAGCGTCTACCGCACCATTTCAGACCCTGAGAAGCTGGCTGCTTACAACAAGCTGGCCCCTGCGGCCGTCAAGGCCGGGGGCGGCCGGGTCCTCGCCCGCGGCGGTCGGGTCGTGGCGCATGACGCCGGAATCGCCGAGCGCACCGTCCTGATCGAGTTCGACAGCTTCGAGCAGGCCGTCGCGGCGCGCGAGAGTGCGGCCTACCAGGAGGCGCTGGTCGCCCTTTCCGACGGCGTCGAGCGCGACTTCCGCATCGTCGAAGGCATCGACTGACCGAGGTCCGGTCAGATCTTCACTGAAGAGCCGCACAGCGGGGTGAAGTCGACGTCGAGCTTCGGGTCGTGCCTCGGGCTGGATGCCGAGTCCGCGGGTCCTGTACTCGCCGAACCGGTTGATGTGCTGGAAGAACCGGTTGAACGACTCGACCTTGTTGGTCGCCGTGGTCTTCAGCCGGTTGACAGCGTCGTCCCGTCGCTGTCACGGTCCTCCAACAGCCGCATGAGCCCCGCCCGCCGAGCAGCGCTCATGCGGTCGTGGATGCCCGTACCGATCGAGGCGTTCACCTCAGCCTTGGCCTGGTCGTACGTCACTCCGGCCTGCTCGCGGACCGGGCCCCGGTAGTGCTTGGCGGTCCGCTCCGCCCGTTACGCCGGCAGCGTGCTCTGGGTGACGGCCGACGGGCGCTCAGGGTTTCAAGATCATCCCGTTGCCCCCTTCGGCACGTATCTCGGTCACACCCCGGGAGAGATCTACTGCGAGATTCCCTCGCGCTGCCGCTCGGAGGCCCGTGACGTTTCCGCTTCTTCCTTCACCCGGGCGATCCGCGCGTTGTTCAGGACCGGCAGCACCATGAAGGCAGTGACGGCCATGGCCGCTCCGCCTGCGTAGAAGGAAGCCGGGATCCCGAAGGACTTGGCCACCAGACCTCCGGCGATCCCCCCGACGCTGAAGGACCCGACCGCGAGGGCGCGGTACACGGAAGTGACCCGTCCCATCAGTTCGTTCGGGACGATCTGCTGTCGCAGTGTGACGACGTGGATGGTCTGGATGAGGACGGCGAATCCGTCGAGTGCCATGAACACGACCGTGACGGCCGGGTTGACGGCCAGGCCCATGCCGGCGGTGGACGCCGCCGAGACCAGGTTCGTGACGAGGATCAGCGTGCCGGGCCGGAGCCACTCCCCGACCTTTCCGGCTGCCATACCGCCCGTGACCGCGCCGACGGCACCTGCGGCGAGCAGGACTCCGTACCCGCTCTCCGATACCCCGAGTTCCTCCTGCGCCAGCAGCACGAGGATTCCGTAGCTCGCCGCACTGGCCGCATTTCCCACCGCGGCCACCAGACTCATCGCCCGGAGTGTGGGCGACGACCAGTACCACCGGGCACCGACGCCGATGTCCTCCTTGACGCACCTCACCGTCAGCGGCTCGTACTCCGCCTCCTGGCGGTGCTTGACCGCTGCCGGGATCAACGCGAGCAGACCCACCGCGGCCAGGTAGCCCGCCGTGCCCAGGGCGAAGGGGGCGAATGCGGCGGCAGCGAAGAGGAATCCGCCGACCGGGGGCCCGACGAATTCGTTGCAGATGACGTAGGTGGTCTGTAGTCGGCCGTTGGCCCAGGCCAGGTCCTTCGACTCGACGAGCGTCGGTAGCCACGCGGCTGTCGAACTGTCGTACAGGGTCTCGGCGGTGCCGATCGCGAAGAAGACCACGTACAGCAGCGACATCGACATGCTGTCGGAGACCACCGCGACCAGCAGGGTCGCGAAGGCCGCCGCGCGGATCCAGTTCGCCGCCTGCGTGACGCGCCTGCGGTCGAGCCTGTCGGCCATGGCCCCCGATATGAAGGCCAGGAACAGCCAGGGAGCCCGCTGCACCACCGTGATCCCGGCGATCAGCGCGGGGTCACGGGTGATGCTGGCCGCGAGCAGTGGTGCGGCAGCCAGACTCACCCCGTCCGAAAGGTTCGACGTGGCCGTCGCCAGCCACAGTCTTCGGAATTGCCTGACATCAGATACGGGTTTCACTTAGGTTTTTTCCTTGCACGGGGCCACGTCGGTCCATTCACCATTGACCGTTGATCATGGTAAGCGGGTGGTGTGCCCCGAGCTCCTGCAGCAATTGCCCGAAGCCGCGGATCAACGCGCGGAGGGGCGGCGATCGTGTTGCGGACGAAGAGGTCCGCCTCTGCGGCCGCCACGGTCCTGCGAGCACCGGGACGGCCATCACCCGTCCGCCGCCAGGTCGGCGCGGGCGAGCCGTACCGCGGCCACGGGGTCCGGCGCTCGGGTGACCGATCTGCCCAGGACGATGTGTGACGCCCCCGCGGCGATGGCGGCACGCGGCGTCCCGGGTCGGGCGTGCTCGGCCCGCTCCTCACCGGGCAGCGTGACGCCCGGCGTGACGATCAGGGAGCCGGCACCCAGCACGCCGCGCAGCTGCGCGGCTTCCTGCGGAGACGCGATCACGCCGTGGCACCCGGCCCGGTGCGCCAGCCGCCCCAGCCGCAGCACTTGCTCCTCGGTCGAGGCGTCGACCCCGACATCCGCGAGGTCGGAACCGGTCATGCTGGTGACCACGGTCAAGGCGAGGACCCGCAGGCGCGGGAAGTCGCGGGCCGCGGCAACAGCCGCGGCCATGATGCCGGTGCCTCCCCCGCTGTGCACCGTCACCATCGACGCACCCAGTGCGCCTGCGGCACGGACCGCGCCGGACCTGCCGGAGCCTCGTCGTTTGCCGGAGCATCCGCCGACCGGGAGAAGATGCGGTGTGAGTACCGCTCTCGCGGAGGCCCTCTCCGCCGTTCTTCTCGTGGTCGTGCTGGCGTGCGCGGTCATCCGTCCCTTCGGCTGGCCGGAGGCCGTCGTCGCCGTCCCGGCCGCCGGTGCCGTCATCGCCACCGGGGCGATCTCGCTGGACCACGCGGCAGAGGAGGCCGCCCGGCTGGGGCCGGTGATCGGCTTCCTGGCGGCCGTACTCGTCCTGGCCCAGCTGTGCGACGACGAGGGGCTGTTCCACGCCTGCGGCGCGTGGATGGCCCGCACCGCGGCGGGACGGCCGCGCCGCCTGCTGGCGCAGGTGTTCGCCCTCGCTTCGGTGATCACCGCGGTGCTCAGCCTGGACGCCACCATCGTGCTGCTGACCCCGGTGGTGTTCGCCACCGCCGCGCGGCTCGGCGCCCGGTCACGGCCGCACGTGTACGCCTGCACCCACCTGTCGAACACCGCCTCCCTGCTCCTGCCGGTCTCCAACCTCACCAACCTGCTGGCGTTCACCGCCAGCGGACTCAGCTTCACCCGGTTCGGCGCCCTGATGGCCCTGCCCTGGCTGGTGGCCATCGGCGTCGAGTACGTCGTGTTCCGCCGGTTCTTCGCCACCGACCTGGACGCCGGCTCAGCCGCCCCGGCCACCGCCCCACCGAGCGAGGCACCGCTGTTCGCCCTGGCCACGGTGGCGTGCACACTGGCGGGGTTCGTGGTCACCTCCGCGGTCGGCATCGACCCGGCCTGGGCGGCGTTCGCGGGCGCCACCGTCCTCGCCGTACGCGCCCTCGCACGGCGCCGCACCACCCCGGCCGCCATCGTGCGCGCCGCCGCGCTGCCCTTCCTCGCCTTCGTCCTGGCCCTCGGCATCGTGGTCCGCGCCGTCGTCGACAACGGCCTCGATTCGGCCCTCGGCCGGCTGATCCCCGACGGGACCGGCCTGCCGGCCCTGCTGGGCATCGCCGCGCTGGCCGCCGTACTGGCCAACATGATCAACAACCTGCCCGCCGTACTCGTACTGCTGCCGCTGACCGCCCCGTCCGGGCCCGGCGCGGTCCTGGCCGTGCTGCTCGGGGTGAACATCGGCCCCAACCTCACGTACGCCGGCTCGCTGGCCACCCTGCTGTGGCGGCGCATCGTGCACGCCCACGACGCCGAGGTGGAGCTGAAGGAGTTCACACGGCTCGGCCTGTACGCCGTACCGGCAAGCCTGGCGGCCGCGGTGCTGGCACTGTGGGTCTCCCTGACCGCGATGCAAGGAGGCTGAACCCCATGGCCGTGCTGGTCTGGATCGCCGAGGGCACCTGGCCCGCCTGTGTCGACGCCGCCCGCGACCACGCTCCCGCCGGCGCGGACGTCGTCCTCCTCCACGTCACCCCGGTCGACGTCGCCGGCGCGGCGCACGGCGCGTTCGCCGGCCTCCTCGGCCGCGGCCACCCCGAACGCGATCCCGGCACACGGCTGGAACACCTGGCCGCCGCCTCCGCCGATCAACTCCTCGCGGACGCCGCACGGCGGCTGGGCCGCCCGTGCACCCGGCAGGAGCGCACCGGCCGTGCCGAGCGGGAAGTCGTGGCCGCCTCCGCGGGTGCCGACCTGCTGGTCCTCGCCCGTGACGGCGACCGCACCCACCTCGGACCCCGCAGCCTCGGACCGGCCGGCCGTTTCGTCGTCGACCACGCGCCGTGCCCCGTCCTGCTGGTCTGGCCCGAGACGGCGCCCGGCAGCGCCGCGATCCCGCCCCCGCAGCCGTCTCCGCCGCCCCCGCCGCCGCGGGCCCCGGAGCACCGGTAGGCGCTGCTCCCCCGCGCCGGTCGCCGCTACTCGACGGCATCCGCCGCCACCGGAATCGCTCCTCCACCCAGGTCGCTCACACCACTCGCGTCACTCACCGCGCGATCATCGCAGGGCGCCCGCACCTTGCCACACGTGGCTTCCCGGCGGGTACGGAACCGGAGAATCCGGGGCGGGGCCGTGTGCGGATCTGCAGGATGGGCGCATGGACCGTGGGGATGTGGGGCGGCCGGCCCGATCGCGGCCGATGGTGGTGCGGGTGCCCGTGGAGCCGGTGGAGGCCGCGGCGGAAGCCGACGCGGTCGAGGCCAATGCCCGGGCCGGCGATGTGGTCGTACGCGGACCGGTGTTCGGGGTGGCTGTGCAGGGCGCCGGGGACGGGCCCCGCTGGCGGGTGGTGAGCGCCGTCACCGGCGGGTGCCCGCAGCAGGCCCGCGACAGCATGAACTCCCTGTTGTGGTTCCGCGCGAAGGACGATGCGCACGACCGGGCGGAACGGCGCGCCCTGCTCGCGGCGGTCGCCCGCCTGGACGTCGAACGGGTCGACGAAGTCGCCGTGGCCGGGATCCGGTACCGGATCGTGCGCGCCGAGGAGTACGCCGTCACGGGCCCGGACGGCATCGAAGGGCCGCGCCCGAGCGATCCGGAACCGCCCGTCCCGGACTGGTCCCGCGGCAGCGCGGGCCCGGACGTGGACGACGACCTGGTACTGGATCCCGACGCTCCGGTCACCCCGGCCCAGGCCGTCGAACAGCTGGCACTGCGCGGCCTGTCCTACTCCGGCGGCCGGTTCCCCGAGGACGTGCGCTCCGACGCGCAGCGGGCGCTGGACAGCCATCCGGACGTACTGCTGCTGCCGCCGTCGTTCATGATCGTGGAGCGTTCCGCGGGCGGCTGGACACCGGTCAACGGCCCGCACACCAGCGCGCACTCCGCCCGCAAGGCCCTGGACTTCTCCCTGACGTGGATGTGGCCGCGGATGCGCGGTCTCATCGCGTACGACGCCGACATGCACAGCGACGCCCGTACCGTGACCGCCGCCGGCGCGGGCTCCACCGGCCCGGCGGCCGCGGAGCTGGCCGAGTACGCCGCGGCCGCCGACAGGCTTCGGGCCGGGTGCCGCGTCAACCGGGTGGAATTCCAGGGCAGCATGTACGAGATCGCCCGCACCCGGCGCCTGGTGCGCTGGGGCGTCGACGGCCCCGAAGGCCCGCGCCCGTCCGACGTCAACACCCAGGACCCCACACGGCTCCACCCCCCGCTCGACGAGGACGGCCGGGTCCTGCCCGAGCGCTGAACCCGGGAGGGGCGGCGGGTAGGCTCCCCGGATGTTCTGGAAACGTCTGGGGGAACGGGGCCCGGCGGCGGGCGAGAGCGCCGTCGCGGGCGCGGAGCGCGCCCCGTCGGCCGAGGAGGCGGAACCCGTGGTGCTCGCACCGCCGGAGCCTTGGGACCCGGCCGCTCCGGTCGCCCGGCTCCCGGTCACCAACAGCGGGCGGAGCCCGCTGGAGCTCGTACTCGAACCGTACTGCTGGAGCGAGTGGCTGGAGCCGGGCGCCAAGGTCACGGTGGTGACGGTGGGCGACGCGGACGCGCAGCGGCCGTGGTCGGGAACCAAGGCACCGGATGAGCCCTTTGAACTGGACTACTATCCGGACCAGTTGGTGGTCTGGCCCAACGGCCGTCTGGTCCTGATCCTGGACCCTGCCGGAAACGAGTTGTACCGGTTCTGAGCCACTCCTCAAGGCGGTCCGCACCGCGCCGGAGCCGGGGCCCGGGCGCACCCGGACACCCGTCCGAGGCACCTCCACGACACCTCCACGACAGCCTCGCCGGTCAGGCTTCCGCGTTCACCGCGTTCACCGCGTTCTCGCGTGCGGCGTTGCCCGGTGCGTCCCGGAACTGGCGCCGGTAGGTCGAGGGGCTGACGCCCATCGTCTTCCGGAAGTGGTGACGGAAACCGGCGACCGTCAGGCCCACCCGGCCGGCCACCACGTCGAGGGGCTGGTCCGCGGATTCCAGCAGCACGGCCGCGGCCCGGATCCGCTGGTCCGTGAGCCAGCGTCCCGGCGGCAGGCCGGTCGCGTCGGCGAAACGGCGTTCGAACTGCCGTACCGACAGGTGTGCGACGCCGGCCAGTTCACCGACGGCGAGGCGCCGGTGCAGGTTGTCCAGTGCATGGCCCATGGCGCTGCCGATGGGGTCGTCCGCGGGGGCCTCGCCCACCACGGGACGCTCCGCGAACTGGGCCTGGCCGCCCTCGCGGTGCGCCGCCACGACCATGCGGCGCGCCACGCGGGCGGCGACGGCCGAGCCGTGGTCCTTGCGGACGAGGTGCAGGCAGGCGTCGATGCCCGCGGCGGTGCCGGCCGCCGTGATGACCGAGCCGTCGTCGATGTAGAGCACGGATGCGCTGACCGTGACCTGCGGATATCGCGTCCGGAGCAGCTCGGCGTGCCGCCAGTGCGTGGTCGCCTCCCTGCCGTCCAGGAGACCCGCGGCGGCCAGCGCGAACGCCCCGCTGCAGATCGACATCACCCGCGCTCCTCGCGCGTACGAGGCGCGCAGCGCGTCCAGAACGGCGGGGGGGACGTCACGGGGTACGTCCGCCACTCCCGGGACGATGACGGTGTCGGCGAACCGGAGCCGGTCCAGGCCGTGGTGCACCACGATGTCGAAGCCGCCCACGACCCGGTGCGGTCCGGGTGTCTCGGCGCACAGCTCGAACCGGTACCAGCCGTCCACGTCCAGCTCCGGCCGTGGGACCGCGAAGACCTCGACGACCGTGGCGAGCTCGAACGGCGCCATCCCGTCGAAGGCGAGGCAGGCGATCCGGTGATGAGGCATGACGGGATCCTAGCGGTGCTCGACGTTTACGACACTATCAGCGGAGCCCGTCCACCCGGAGTCTGGTGCCATGAACCGTGACACCCTTGCCCCGCTCACCTTCGGCATGCTCGTCTTCGACGAGGTCGAAGTCCTCGACATGGGAGGCCCCTTCGAGGTCTTCAGCACGGCCGGCCGACTGGCCCGTACCGCCGCCGACGAGCCCCTGCTGCGCGTCGTGACGGTCGCGGCGGCCGCTCGGCCGGTCCGCGCCCGGGGCGGACTGAAGGTCGTACCGGACCACACGCTCGACGAGGACCCGCCCTTCGACGTCCTGGTGATCCCCGGCGGGGTCACCACGGCGGTCGAAGAGAACGCGCAGGTCATCGACTGGCTGGCCCGGCGCCGCAAGACCTCCGCGCTGACCTTCAGCATCTGCACCGGCGCCTTCCCGCTGGCCGCCACGGGCGCGCTGAACGGTCGCCCGGCCACGACCCACTGGGAGGACCAGGACGAACTGGCCGACCGCTGGCCGGACATCCGGGTGCGGCGCGACGTGCGGTGGGTCGACGACGGTGACATCGTCACCTCCGCGGGAATCAGCGCGGGCATCGACGCCAGCCTCCACATCGTCGGGCGCCTCTACGGTGTCGAACTCGCCCGCCGCACCGCTCGCCAGATGGAATACACCTGGAACCCCGGAGACACCCCCGGGCACGGCGTTCGGTGAGCGGCCCCGGCTGACCGTACGGCCCGTCAAGAACCGGAACGGCGGTCCCGGGTTCGCCTACTGCGCGGGGATCGTTCGGCTGGCTGCAGGCTTGATCGCATGGAGAACCCGACATCGCACAAGGGCAGGAACGCTGAGGTCAGGGCGTGGATCGCGGCGGAACGCGAGGAGCTGGCCGACCTGCTCGACGGCCTGCGACCCGATCAGTGGGACGGGCCGAGCCTCTGCACGGGATGGCGGGTCCGTGAGGTCGCGGCCCATATGTCGATGGGGTTCCGGCTCTCGCTGCCGGGGACCCTGGGCGAACTGGCCAAGGCGCGGGGGAACCTGCACCGGATGACCGACCGTGTCGCCCGCAGGGACGCGGCCGTCCATTCCACCGCCGCGCTCGCCGCCTTTGTGCGCGAGGGTGCGCACCACCCCTGGACGCCACCGGTCGGTGGGTTCGCGGCGGCGCTGGGCCATGACGTGGTGCACGGACTGGACATCACCGTCGCCCTCGGCCTCGACCGGCGGGTCCCCGAGGACCGGCTGCGCGTGCTGCTCAACGGGATCCGGCCCAGCGGCCTGAGGTTCTTCGGCGCCGACCTCTCCGGAGTGCGGCTGTGCGCCGAGGACTTGGACTGGTCGTACGGATCCGGCTCTCCCGTGTACGGCGCCGCCCAAGACCTCCTCCTGCTCGCCTTCGGCCGCAGGCTGCCGAGAGGCCGGCTGCGGGGAGAACCCAGCAGCCGCTTCACCCTCGCCTGACCCCGGCCACGCGGGCATCCTGCGCCGCTGCCCTGCGGAGTCTCGGCCGGGAGCATGAGCGTTCGGCGTCGCCCAAGACAGCTGCCGTGCGACGATCTTCGGTGAACCCGAGGAGGAGCCCGTGAGGTTGCGCAACGTGTCGCCGGACGATGTCGACGCCTATGTCCGGATGCGATGCGATCCCGTCATGATGGCCGACCTCGGCGGACCGCAGCCGCCCGAGCAGATGGCGGCCAAGGTGCGCCGGGATGCCGAGCAGGCGGCCGCCGACCTCGCTTGGTTCAAGATGATCGTCCCCGATCCGGCCGCTCCCGAGGTGGTGGCAGGGACGGTGAACCTCTGGTCCCACGATTGCGATCAGGGTCCGGTCTCCGAGATCGGCTGGATGGTTCTGCCCGAGTTCCAAGGCCAGGGGCTGGGCAAGCGTGCCGTCCGCGCTCTCCTGGAGCTGGCCCGGGATGAGGACCGCTGGGGCATCGTGCACGCCTACCCGGCAACGAGCAACGCCGCCTCGAACGGCATCTGCCGCTCGGTCGGCTTCCGTTTCGTCTCGGAAGCCGAGGTGACTTTCGCCGGGAGCGTCTTCAAGAGCAACCACTGGTCCGTGAACCCGAAGACGGACCTGACCTGACCGGTCCGTCGGCTGCGGAGATGAGCGAAGCCGTAAGCGCGCGCCACCGGGCTCCTTCGGGGCTCCTTCGTTGCGGGGGGGGGCGATGACCACGAACGTAGCCTAGGGAGTCTGGGCGGTGCGATCACCCGAGAGGCAATCGCACCGCATCGAGGAAACCCGTCGCGGAACGCAGCACCCGTCGGCCACCTGTGTGGTCGTGCCGCCGGCCCGGCGTGCCGGGCGGTCGGGCGGTCGAGCGGTCGAGCGGTCGAGCGGTCGAGCGGTCGGGAGCCGCTAGCCCTGCTTGATCGCGGAGATGTCGAACTCCAGGACGACCTTGTCGCCGACCAGCACGCCGCCGCCTTCCAGGGCCGCGTTCCAGGTCACGCCGTACTCCTTGCGGGAGATGGTCACCGATCCCTCCAGGCCGACGCGCAGGTTGCCGTAGGGGTCGACGGCATTGCCGGTGTACTCGAAGTCGACGGTGACCGGGCGGGTGGTGTCCTTGATGGTGAGGTCGCCGGTGACGCGGTATTCGGCATCCGAGCGAGGCTCGATCGAGGTGGTGCGGAAGGTGATGTCGGGGAAGCTGGGAGCGTCCAGGAAGTCGTTGGTGCGCAGGTGTTGGTCGCGCTGTTCGACGCCGGTGTCGATGCTCTCGGCCTTGATCACCACCTGGGCGGTGGATCGGGCCGGATCGGCGCCGTCCAGATGGGCGGTCCCCTCGAACTGGTGGAACGCGCCGCGGACTTTGGTCACCATGGCGTGGCGGGCGACGAAGCCAATGCGGGTGTGGGCGGGGTCGAGGACGTAGTCCCCGGTGAGCTCAGAGATTCCGACGGGCATGGTAGGGCTCCTCCGAAAGACCGGGATCCTGGCGACGGTACGCCCGGATCGTTCCGGACCCACGCTAGGGCCCGGCCGATTCCCGTCCCGGCCGGACGCACGGAGCGGGAGAGTGCACTCTGACCGGCTGCCTCGGGCCATCGCCTTGCTGCTGCCGGCCTTCCTCACCCTCACGGGCGGGCCACGAGCCGCCGAGCGGACAAGCCGACAACCGGACAAGCGGACGACCGCCGACGAGCATCTCAGCCACGGCTGTCCGGCAGCGGGGCGGATATGACCAGGCCCTCGTCAAGCTTCCCGACCAGGGCCGCGGCCACCGGCGGAGCGCACTGCTCGGCCCACCGGCCGACGGAAGCCAGGAAGGCGACGAGTTCCTCCTGAACGGAGCCCAGGAGGTCGGGCAACCGGGCCCGGGGAATGTCGATGGGGAGCCCCTCGGTGCGGTCCGCATCGGGCCACAGCCGGATGGTCTCCCCGACGTGCTCGACGCGCGGCGTCGGATCGTGCCCGAGCCAGGGCCGCTCGCCGTCGGCCAGGACGAGCCAGTCCCGCCAGTTCTCCAGTCCGAAACAGCACCCGGGCAACGCCGTAACCCCGGTGGCGGTGTCCCGGATCCTCAGACCACCGGGAGCGGCGACACACTCCGCTGTCACCAGAGCGCGGATCTGCTCCGCACCGTTCTCGGGCGCGGGGACTCCACCCTCGCCGTCCTCCTTGTCGTAGTCCGTCAGGATCGCCATGGCCGTGCCGACCTGCCGCGGCGACAGCTGTCCGGACAGGGGCAGAAGGCGGTCTACGGACGGTTCGGCGATGGGCCACAGGGTGAAGCCTGTGGCCCCGTAGGTCTCCAGTACGGCATCCATGATCAGCACTCACACAGTGTCCCTCGGCCACTGGCTCAGGAACGGCGACGGCCCAGGTGGTCGGCCACGGCCCAGGTCGTCGGCCACGGCCACGTGACGGGCAACTGTCCCGGCACGCCGCCGCCTTGCCCGGATTCGCGCGGTTCACGGCTGGCGAATCCTTGCCATGGCGAGGACTTGCCGCCGTCAGCCCTTCACGTCGGTGTTACCGGGCGGATAGACCCATGGCATGTCCTCCCCCTCTCAGGCTTCCGCCTTCCGGCGCAGGCGCTGGCAGCTGCTCTCGGCCGCCGGCGTGGTGCCGCTGCTGGCGTCCGGGCTCGCCGTTCTGCAGACGCCCGCTCAAGCCGCTCCGAGCAAGCCCCCCGTTCCCGCCCAGCCCTCGGCGACCCACGAGGTCACCCTGGTCACCGGCGATGTCGTCACGGTCACCGCGATGGCCGACGGCCGGCAGACCGCCGACGTCAAGCGGCCCGCCGGCGCCGTCGGCGGCGTGAAGGTCCAGCAGATCAAAGGCGACTTGTTCGTCATCCCGGACGAGGCGGTGCCACTGCTCGGCACCGACAAGCTGGACCGGCGGCTGTTCAACGTCACCGATCTGATCGAGATGGGCTACGACGACGCGAAGTCGGCCGCGGTGCCGCTGATCGCGACGTACGCCCCGTCGAAGTCCCGCTCGGCCGGCGAGCCGACGGCCCCCCGCGGCAGCAAGCTGACCCGCGACCTCAAGGGCATCCGCGGCGCCGCGCTCAGCACCGAGAAACGGCAGGCCCGTACCTTCTGGACCGACGTCGCGCCGCGGGGCAGCACGACGCTGGGCGCGGGTGTGGCGAAGCTGTGGCTCGACGGTCGCGTGAAGGCCAACCTCAAGGAGAGCGTGCCGCTGATCGGCGCGCCCGAGGCCTGGGCGGCCGGGTACACCGGCAAGGGCGTCAAGGTCGCGGTGCTCGACACCGGCATCGACGTCAACCACCCCGACTTCGCCGGCCTGATCGACGGCACGGCCAGCTTCGTCCCGGGTGAGGGCGTCACCGACGTCAACGGGCACGGCACGCACGTGGCCGGCACCATCGTCGGCTCGGGAGCCGCCTCCGGCGGTGTCAACAAGGGCGTCGCCCCCGGCGCCGACCTGGTCGTCGGCAAGGTGCTCGGCGGCCCGGAGGGCTCCGGCCAGGACTCCTGGGTCATGGCCGGCATGCAGTGGGCCGCCGAGTCCGGTGCGGACGTCGTCAACATGAGCCTCGGCGACTCCTATCCGACGGACGGCAGCGACCCGATGTCGCAGGCCGTCGACGCACTGTCCGCGCAGTACGGCACCCTGTTCGTCATAGCCGCCGGCAACGCCGGCCCGGAGAGCATCTCCGCCCCGGGCGCGGCCGCCTCGGCGCTGACCGTGGCCGCCACGGACAAGCAGGACCAGCTCGCGTCCTTCTCCAGCACCGGCCCACTGGCCTACTCCGGCGCCATGAAGCCGGACATCGCGGCGCCCGGCGTGGACATCACCGCGGCCCGCTCCCAGGAGATGAGCGGCGGCGGCGAGGGCCTCTACCGCACCCTCAGCGGCACTTCCATGGCCACCCCGCACGTGGTCGGCGCGGCGGCGATCCTGGCCCAGCAGCACCCGGACTGGACCGGCGCCCGGCTCAAGGAACACCTGATGAGCACCGCGAACGGGCTGGGCAACCGGTACTCGCCGTACGAGGTCGGCACCGGCCGTCTCGACGTGGCCGCCGCCGTGCGCACCACGGTCCGCAGCACCGGATCGCTCTTCTTCGGCAACTACACGTGGCCGCACGAGCCGAGCGACGCCGCCGTCACCAAGGACCTGACCTTCACCAACTCCGGTTCCGCCGACGTCAGGCTGAACCTGGCACTGACCGACGACGGCGGCCCGTTCAAGCTGGGAGCCGCCACCGTGACCGTCCCCGCGGGCGGCACCGCCGTCGTCCCGGTGACCGGTGACCCGCGAACCGCCCCGGCAGGCCGGGACGTCGGCTACGTGATGGGCACCGACGCGACCACCGGGAAGCCGGTGACCCGCACCTCCGTGGCCCTGCTCAAGGAGGAGGAGCGCTACGACCTGAACATCAAGCTGGTCGGCCGGGACGGCAAGCCCGCCGCCGGCTGGGCCACGGTCAACCTGGCCGGTGACCTCTGGCCGTGGTCGGTGTACGTCGACGGCCAGACCACCCTGCGCATGGCGCCCGGTACGTACACCGTCGCGGCCTATCTCGACGTGGCCGGCGAGGACGCGGACCGCTCGGGCCTGGCCGTGATGGTCGACCCGGAGACCCTGCTCAAGGACCGCTCCGCGGACGTGGTGCTCGACGCCCGCAAGGCGCGCCTGCTCCAGACCGAGGCGCCGCAGCGCACCGAGGACCGCCAGCGCAAGGTCGACTTCAACGTCCACTACAAGGGCCTCGACCCGTTCACGGACTTCCGCAGCGGGTACGTGGTGCCGCCGACGTACGACGACGTGTACGTCTCGCCGACGGAGCCGATGACGCAGGGCGAGTTCATGCTGATCACCCGCTGGCGCAAGGGCGAGCCGCCGCTCACCCTGAGCGCTCTGGGCGGCCGCCTGGGCTTCGAGGCGCTGGTACAGGCGGGCAGCGCGCTGGGCACCGCCACGGACAAGCTGGACACGGTCTACGCGGGCAACGGCGCGGCGGCCGCGTACGAGAAGGTCAGCGCCAAGGGCAAGGCCGTCGTCGTCGAGCGCAGCGACGCGGTCTCGCCGCAGGCGCGCGCCGAGGCGGCGGTCGCGGCCGGTGCGAAGGCCCTGATCGTGGTCAACGACGGTGTCGGCGCCCTGATGGAGTACGTCGGCGAGTCGGCCATCCCGGTCGCCACCGTGCACCGCGACGCGGGCAGGACCCTCATCGCGATGGCCAAGACCGGCGCCTTCGAGCTGACCGCGAAGCAGACCGAGTACACGCCGTTCGTCTACGACCTGACCCGGGACTACCCCGGCCGGGTGCCGGACCGGGCCCTGGTCTACAAGCCGACCCGGGGTGACCTCGCCCGGATCGATGCCCGCTACTACTCGGCCGCGCAGGGCGGGGCGGCGGAAGGCTACCGTTCCGACTTCACCCTCAACCCGTCGTTCAACCTCCCCGAGCGCGAGTGGCACCCGGGCACCCGTACCGAATGGGTGACCCCCGGCCAGGTCTGGAGGGAGTTCCACGCGCAGGGCGTCGAAGGCGCCATGCCGTGGGTGATGGTGTCGGGCGACAACACGTACGCCAAGGGCAGGACCACCCGTCTGGACTGGTTCGCCCCGGCGATCCGCCCCGGCCAGGGCGAGTCCTTCGGCGTGTACAACTCCCGCTGGCAGAACCAGATGACGTGGAACGTGCAGGCGTGGGCCTCCTCCAGCGACACCATGCGGCTGGGCGGCTACCTGCCGTGGGGCGAGACGCCGACCCACCTTCAGGTCTTCCAGGGCAAGACGCTGATCCATGACAATCCGCACAGCACGGACATGCAGTGGATCGAGGTGCCGAAGGGCAACCTGCCCTACCGCGCCGTCCTCGACGCGGAGCGGCCCGGTGACCTCTTCCGGCTCTCGACGCGCACCCACACCGAGTGGACCTTCATGTCCGACACCGTCGACTCCGACTTCTTCGAGCGGTTCTCGGTCCTGAACCTGGACTACAAGCTGGAGTCGGACCTGCACGGCGACGTCAAGGCCAATGCGGAGCAGCGGATCGCGCTCAAGCCGGTGTCGATGGACGGCGGCACCGTGCCGGGCACCGTCAAGTCGGTGAAGCTGGACGTCTCGTACGACGACGGCGCCACCTGGCAGAAGGTGACCCTGGCCAAGGGCGCCGACGGCTACTGGAAGGGTTCGTTCAGGACCGCGAAGAAGCCCGGCGGCTTCGTCTCGGTCCGCGCGGGCGCCGAGACGAACAGCGGCTACAGCGTCAAGAACGAGATCATCCGGGCGTACGGCCTGCGATGAACCGCACCGTCGGGCCCCGGGGAGGCGACTCCCCGGGGCCCTTCCCGTCGCAGTTGCTGCCGGCAGGGACTACTCATGTCCTGCCGCCGTGGCGCATACTCTCCCCGCTGTCGCAAGCGGAACGGAGTCGGTCGTCGATGCTGGATGTGCTGGGCCTCGAACCCGATGACGAGCGCGTCTACCGGGTGCTCCTCGGGCTGCCGGACTCCACCGCGATGCTGCTGTCGGACCGGCTCCTCGTACCGCGGGCCGACGTGGACACGGCCCTGTCCCGGCTGGTCGGGTGGGGACTGGTGATCAGGTCGGCGGACGAGCGGTTCACCGCCGCGCCGCCGGCGATGGCACTCGGCTCTCTCATCAGCCAGCGCCGGGACGGGCTGCGCATGGCCGAGCAGGCCCTGGTGACCTTCGCCGAGGAACACCGGGCGGCGATGACCGGGAGCAGCATCAACGATCTGATCGAGGTCGTCACGGGCGTCGACGCCATCGGTCACCGCTTCCTCCAGGTACAGCACGCGGCCCGCAGGCAGATCCGCACCTTCATCACCGCACCGTTCGTCGCCGTGCCCCCCGACGAGAACACCGCCGAACCCGTGGCCCTCGGCCGCGGCGTGCGGTTCCGGGCGGTTTTGGACCGGGCCGCGCTGGCAGAGCCGGGCATCGTGACCGATGCGATCCGTTCCCTGCACAACGGGGTGCAACTGCGCGTCGCCGACCAGCTGCCGATGAAACTCGTACTGGCCGACGCCGACCTCGGCCTCGTGCCGCTCGCGGTCACACCGGACGGGGAGCCCGGCGCCGTGCTGCTGCACCGCAGCGGTCTGCTGGACGCGCTGGACGCGCTGTTCGAGACGGTATGGCGCACCGCCCATCCCCTGGAGCTGTCGGGCACCGGCGGAGCCGCCGAGACCACCGTCGAGCGCGGGCAGGAGGGCCCGACCGACCTGGACCGCAGGATCCTCGCGCTCCTGCTGGCCGGTCTGACCGACCAGGCGGTCGCGACCCAGCTCGGTGTGTCACCGCGCACGCTGCAGCGGCGCCTGCGCCACCTCATGGACCTGGCCGGCGTCCGGACCCGGATGCAGCTCGGCGGTCACGCCGTCCGGAACGGCTGGGCGGAGCCGCAGTGAAGCTCCTGCGCCGCGGGGGCCGTCTCCGCTCTCTGGTCCGCCACGAATACGTACTGACTCCCCTGGGGCGCTCCCTGCGCCCTGTGATCGTCACGCCGGCCGCGTGGGGCAACTCCCGCCTCGCGCCCAGCGGCGCCCTGCGCGACCGCTACACGAACCGACCGGCAGCGGGTGCGGGTCCCGACGGCATCGCCCCCTCCGCCACGTAGCACTGCGAAGGACGTGTCGAAGAGCCTCCCCCGCCCGGGGGAGGCGGTCCCTCCGTACGGGGGAAGCCGCGGACGGGGCGAGCTGAGAGGTTTGACGGCAGCGGGTGAACGTCCGATTCCCCGCTCTCCGTGGAGGATTGATCATGCGCAGGCTCACCACGACCGTCGCACTCGTCGCCTCGGCCCTGGCCCTCGTAGCCGGAACCGCCGGGGCGGCCGGGGCCGCCGGGGCCGCCCCCGTACCAGTGCCCGCCGAGCACCTCACCCTGCTCAGCTGGACCCTGCTCAACGAGCACGGTCCGGGCGCCAACCCCGGCGAGCGGCTCACCGCCTGGGTGGAAGCCCGGAACGTCGACGGCCGCACCCGCGGGCACGCCGTCGTCCAGCACGTGTTCATCGGAGAGGGCACCGTTCGGGTCGAGTTCGACGTCGACTGCCTGAACACCGACGGTGGCGCCGTCACCGTCACCGGGCCGGTCGCCACGGCCACCGTCACCCCGGTCGGCGGAGGCCCGGCGACCACCGGGCCGGCCGGCTGGCACCCCGAGACAGGTCTCACCTTCTACCCGGCCGACGAGCACGGCGAGCGCCGGGTCGGCTGGGCCGGCGCCGACCTGTCGGACCCGAGCAAGCCCGGCCGGGCCACCCAGTGCGCCCCGGTCCCGGCCGGCCTCTGGGTCATCGGGGGCCGGACCGTCGTCCACAAGTGACGCCCGGGGCCGTTCTCCAAACGCCCGGAGGCTCAGGTGGGTGAGGTCGGCGACCTGAGCCGAGCAGTCGTCAGCCCAACGGAACCAACCGCTACAGCGGGGTGTTGACGTCGGCTTCGAACGGGCCGCCGTGGCCCGGCACGATCAGGTCCGCCGCGGCCAGCACCCGCAGCCGGGAGGCGCGCAGAACCTCGCGGTCCGGAGCGACCGGGTCGTCCGCCGGACCGTTCGCGTGCCACCACAGGTCGCCGGCGAAGGCCACCACGCCCGCACCGGTGCCCGCCAGCAGTGTGATGTCCTCAAGGCTGTGGCCCGGGGTGCGGATGAGACGCAGCGAGGGGGTGAGTTCGTAGCCCTCCGCGTCCCGGTTCCGCCACTGATCGGCGAGGTATTCCACCTTGTGGTCATGCACCCGGGCACGGCCGAAGAGGCCCACGTTCATGGTGTTGTCCGGGTGGTGGTGGCTGAGCACCACGTCGGTGATGTCCTCGGGCCCGAGCCCCAGCTCCGCGAGCGGGACGAGGATGTCGTCGTGGCTCGCCACCATCCCCGGGTCGAAGATCACGTGCCGTCCCGCGTCGTGTACGTAGGAGACGGTCGCGGCCACTCCGGGACCGGTGGATCCCACGTAGCCGGTGGTCAGGATCTTGTATGCGGCGCTGCGGCCGAGCGGTGCGTCTGTCATGGCCTCAATCCTTCCGGGAGCGGCGGCAGTTCACGAGTGGCAGAGATGCCTCTCATCGCAGCTTTCGTGCCAACCGTGTGCCACACTGCGCTCGTGACCGTGACCGTGACCGTGCCCCCGTTCAAGACCGTCGCCGCGTACGTCCCTCCCGGCGTCGGCATGCTCGCCGTGGGCATCGTCACCGAGGTGTTCGGTCCCCACGGAGCAGCGGTACCGGGCTTCGACTTCGCCCTGTGCGCCGACCGGCCCGGACCGGTCTCCACGGACTGCGGCGTCCCCGTCTCCATCGCGCACGGCCTGGACCGGCTCGCCTCGGCCGACCTGCTCATAGCCCTGCCCGGGGCCGGATTCCGGACACCACCCGCACCCGCCGTACTCGACGCGCTGAGGGCCGCGCACGGGCGCGGCGCCGTGGTCGCGGCGCACTGCGTCGGCACGTTCGCGCTCGCCGCCGCCGGACTGCTCGACGGCCGGCGGGCGACCACCCACTGGCGGTTCGCCGAACTGCTTGCCGGCCGCCACCCGCACGTCACCGTGGATCCTGACGCCCTCTACGTCGACGAAGGGAGCATCGTCACGGGCGCGGGCGCCGCGGCGGGCTTCGACCTGTGCCTGCACCTGCTGCGGCGCGAGCACGGCGCCGCCCTGGCCAACGCGATCGCCCGGGACATGGTGCTGCCCTCCCACCGCGACGGCGGGCAGGCCCAGTACCTGGCCGCGCCCGCCCCCGAGAACGGCCGGGACGAACGGCTCGCCGAGGTACTCGCCTGGGCCCGCGAGCACCTCCACCAGCCCCTGCCCGTCACGGAACTGGCCCACCGCGCCATGATGAGCAAACGCTCCTTCGCCCGCCGCTTCAGCGCCGCGACCGGCACCACCCCGCACGCCTGGCTGCGCAGCCTGCGACTGAGCAGAGCCGAGGAACTCCTGGAAACCACGGACCTTCCGGTCGAGGAGATCGCCCGCCAGGTCGGCTACGGGAGCGCCGCAGTGCTGCGCGAACAGTTCGTACGACGCCGAGGCGTCCCGCCCCGCTCCTACCGCCGGGCCTTCACGCGCACGACGTAGCGACCGGACCGAGCCGGGCCGCGCCGTGCCGACCCGGGCCGCGCCGTGCCGTCAGTGGGCGATGCCGTCGATGAGTTCTCGGGCGCCCTGCCGCAGGAGGGCGACGGCGACGGAGGTGCCGAGGGTGGCGGGGTCGAGCGGGCCGGCCCATTCGTGTGCGCGCAGGATCCGCTTGCCGTCCGGGGTGAAGACTTTCGCGTACAGCGCGAGTTCTCCGTCGCCCTCGCTGGAGGCGTATCCGGCGATCGGGCTGTTGCAGTGGCCCTGGAGCACGTGGAGGAACATGCGCTCCGCGGTGGCTTCGCGGTGGGTGGCGGGGTCGCCGAGGGCGCTCACGGCTTCGATCAGGGCGGTGTCGCCCTCCCGGCACTGGAGGGCGAGGATGCCCGCGCCGATCGGGGGGCACATCGTCTCGGCGGACAGGATTTCGCTGATCACGTCGGGCCGGCCGATCCGCTCCAGCCCGGAGACGGCCAGCAGCAGGGCGTCGGCGTCCCCGGCGGCGAGCTTGTCGAGCCGGCTGTTGGCGTTGCCCCGGATCGGTACGCACTCCAGGTGCGGGTGTGAGGCCGCGAGCTGGGCGATGCGGCGGACCGAGGAGGTGCCGATGCGGGTGCCGGCCGGCAGCTCGTCCAGCGCGAGCCCGTCGGGGTGGACGAGGGCGTCGCGGATGTCGTCCCGCTTGAGGAAGGCGGCGAAGGCGGTCCCGGCCGGGAGCGGCCGGTCCGCGGGGATGTCCTTGACGCAGTGCACGGCGAGGTCGGCGCTCCCGTCGAGCAGGGCCGCGTCCACTTCCTTGGTGAAAGCCCCCTTGCCTTCGACGGCGGCCAGGTCCCCCATCCACTTGTCGCCGGTCGTCTTGACCGGCACCACCTCGGTGGCGGTGCCGGGATGGAGCGCGGCGAGTTCCGCGCGGACGCGCTCCACCTGGGCGAGGGCCATGGGCGAGTCGCGGGAGACGATGCGGATGAGTTCAGGGGCTGACATGCGGCACACGATAGCCCTCCTGACGCGGGCTCAAAAACCAGCCGATACGATCATCTCGGCACAGGAGAACGGCAGTTGAAATCCTGGCGAGGCGCGACGACCCAGCGGCCGATGCCCCCCCTTGCCCGTCATCCGGCACATCGCGGAGGAATTCCGTTGCCGGATCCCGTGGGCGTCCCTAGCCTCCGGACATGACCGCTGCCCGGTACGACGAGTTGGTTTCCGCCGCGATGGCCGCTCCGATCGAGGGGTGGGACTTCGGCTGGCTGTCCGGACGGGCCGAGGGCTCGGAACCGTCGTGGTCCTATCCGGCGATCGCCCGCGCGCACATCGCCACTGCCGATCGCCTGCTGGACGTCGACACGGGTGGTGGCGAGCTGCTGGCCTCGCTCCGGCCGTTGCCCCGGCTGACGTGGGCGACCGAGGGCTGGCTGCCCAATGTCGCCATTGCGCGCGATCGACTGGAACCGCTCGGGGTCACGGTCGTGCCGGCCCCCGACCGGGCGCAACTGCCCCTTCCGGACAGGTCGATCGACCTGATGCTGAACCGCCACGGAAGTCTGGCCGCGCCCGAAGTCCATCGCACGCTGCGCCCCGGCGGCACGCTGGTGACACAGCAGGTGGGCAGCCGAG
Source organism: Streptomyces sp. WM6372 (assembly GCF_001279655.1). Lineage (NCBI taxonomy): Bacteria > Bacillati > Actinomycetota > Actinomycetes > Kitasatosporales > Streptomycetaceae > Streptomyces > Streptomyces sp. WM6372. The sequence continues at coordinate 49,243 of NZ_LGDB01000176.1, forward strand.
ACTGCGCCGGCCTGAACGAAGCCCTCGGCGCCACGGCCGCGCACGAGCCGGACAGCTGGACCCTTCGGACGGCAAGTGAGGCCCTGTGCGCGGCGGGCCTGAGGCTGATCCGGGCGGAGGAAGAGTTTCCGGTGCTGACCTTCTACGACATCGGCGCCGTGGTCTACCACCTGCGCCTGGTCGCTTGGCAGATCCCCGACTTCGACCCCGAGCGCTACGAAGCCGCGCTGCGTCGCCTCCACCATCGGATGCGCTCCGAAGGACGTCTCGACGTGCGTGCGCACCGGTTCCTGATCATCGCCGAGCAACCGGACGCACCTGCGGCGCCGTGAATCGCGCCGTGTGACCACGGCGGCCGCTTTTACCTCAGCGTTGAGATGGTCAACCTTGAGGCGAATGGGGCGCACGCGATGACCCCGACTGCTGCGGCCCCGAGGGCGGCGGAGGCGGGCCGGCGGGACCCCGAGGAGAATGGGAGGCAGCTCACGGAGGGTCATGCTTCCCTTTGCCCGATGGGCCGGCCGTTCGCTGACCGCGGTGCTGTTGAGCACGGCGTTCGCGTGGGGCGCGCCCGTTGCCCCTCCTGCCGCCACCTCGCCGGTCCAGGCCGCGGCAGCGCGGTCCCTCACGCTCGATCCGTCCGAAGGGCCGCCGGGGAGCCGGGTGGGGGTCCACGGCTACGGGTTCGACCGTTGCACGAAGGCCGGCCCGGTGCCGGAGCCGCGCCCCGCCGAGGCCGCCGAGATCCGCATCACCTGGGAGGGCGGCGACAACCCGAGCGTCGTCACGGCCGACGCCGCCGGTGAGTTCGAGACCGACGTCACGGTGCCGTCCGATGCGACTGCGCGCAGCTACGACGTCACCGCGCTCTGCACCGTCAACTCGAAGCTCAAGGCGACCGCCGATTTCCAGGTGACACCCGAACCCGAGCCCGGGCCGACGGTCCTGACACTGGACCCGGCCGAGGGTGACGTAGAGACGCCGGTCGCCGTGACCGGCTCCGGGTTCGACGGCTGCGCCGCGGACGGCGGCCGAGCCGGTACGGTCACGCTGTCGTGGGACGGAAACCCGCTCCCGGACGTCACTCCGGCAGAGGTCACGCTGGACGGCGGCGCGTTCACGGCCGAGTTCGCCGTTCCGTCCGAGGCGGACTCCACGGATCACACGGTCACCGCAACCTGCGTCGGGTACGAGCAGGTCTCTGCCGACCAGCGATTCACGGTGACCGCCGCGCCCGGGCCGCGACCGCAGCCTGACCCGCAGGTGACGCTCGATCCCCCCTCGTTGCCGTTCGGTGGCGGGTCCGTGGCCATAACCGGTTCGGGATTCAACTGCCCGGAGGTGGCATTGTCGTGGGAGGGCGAGCAATGGGACACGGTGGCGCCCGCCGGGGACGGCACCTTCGACATCGCGTTCGACGTGACGCCGGATACGAGCGAGGCCTCTTACACCGTACGGGCCCAATGCACGAATGACCCCGGTGTGGGGGCCGAGGCGGCGTTCACGGTGAACGGCACGGGTCCGGTCCCGCCCACCCCGACGCCTCCGACTCCGCCCACGCCGACCCCGACCCCCGATCCCACCCCCGTCACGATCCCGGTCGGCCTGGTCGTCGGTTCGAGCCTGCTCGGAGTGGCCCTGCTGGCCCTCGCGGGATCCGCGTTCCTCAGTCACCGCCACCGCGGGCCGCTCTGGGTCCACGAGCACGTCAGCTCCCGGCTGCGCCCCGCCCCGGCGGCCACGGACGTGGCCGAGCCCTCCGAGACCGGCCCGCCTACCCGCACCGTACGGCTGGAACCGCACCCGGACCCGGGTGACCAGACGCTGAAGGAGGAGGGCCCATGACCACGGCTCCCGTCGTCGAGCCCCTCACCGTCCGGGACCTGCTGCTGGGCCCCGAGGGGCAGGCCCCCGAAGCGCTCGCCGGCTCCCTACGGGCCCGTGGCGCGGTGACGGGCCTCCTCCCGGGCCCGCACGGCCTGACCACCGCGGCCGACCGGGCCGTGGGGCGCGAGCTGGCCACCGTCGTCAACGGCTTCCTCGATCTCGACCTCGTCTCCCTGGTGGCTTCGGGCTGGTCCAAGTACGAGGTCCTCAAGGAGGCGGCGCGCCGCACGCGCCGGTCCCCCGGCAGCGAGGAGGTCGTCGCCCTGGCCACCCACACGATCAGCTCCACGCACCACCCGTCGGTGGACCTCCTCGTGGACGGTGCCCAGGCCGCCACCGTCGCCGTGCACCTCACCGTGCTCTTCCGGATCAGCGGGCTCGTCGGGGTCGTCCGCGACGGCCTGCTCGTCGCCGCCCGCAGCGGGCAGTGCACGGTGGAGGCCAAGCTCGCGGTACGGGACGTCGTGGTCGCCTCGCGCGAGGGGCGGCTGGACCTGCCCGCCGCGCTGCGCCTGCGCGAGCCGATCGACCTGCTGCCGCACCAGTCGCCCGTCCCGCCCACGGCACCGGCCCCGCCGCCCGGTCCACCCCAGCCGCCCGGTCCACCCCAGGCGCCCGGCCCGGCCCCGCCGCCCGGCCCGCCCCCGCCGCCGATCCCACCCGTTCAGTGGGGTCGTCGCAGGTAGGCCCTGGACCGCTCCCCTGCCGATGACGGGCGGGTTCCGGCGGTCGCGCCACCGGGCATCGCAGGCCGCCGGCTCCATGCGCCAGAGCGCTGGGCCGTCATTACCCGGATATTCTGGGCAGTGTGATCGAGACCGGACGGCCGCGGCTCGCTCGGCGCTACGGCCGGTGGAGGCTTGTGCGGCTGTCGCCGGTCATTCTGACCGTCGTGATCGCCAGCCTGGCCTACGCCACCCCGCCGGAAATGGCCTTCAGCCGCCTCCTGCCCGCGGCGCCGGCCCTGGCCGCCGCCATGTGGCCGGTCCTCCCCACCGTCCTGCTCGGCACGGTCTGCCTCCTTCTGATGATCGGCCTCAGCCTCGTCTTCCCCGATCTGGGAACGTGGTGGACGGCCGCGGGGATCATCGCGGTCACCGTGGCCGCCGCGTACGGAAGCCACGTACGGCTCCAGCGAGAACGCACCCTCTTCCAGGTACGGCTCGTCGCCGACGCGGCGCAGCAGGTGGTGCTGAGCCCCATGCCACGCCGCTTCGGGAACGTGGAGATCGAGTCGCTGTACCTCGCGGCCGCGGCGGAGGCCCGCATCGGCGGGGACTTCTACGAGGTGGTCGACACGACATACGGCGTCCGGCTGCTCATCGGTGACGTGCGCGGCAAGGGCCTGCCGGCCGTGGGCGCGGCCGCGGCGATCGTCAACGCGTTCCGGGAGGCGGCCTACGACGAGTCCGCCATCGTCAACGTCGCACGCAGGCTGGACGCCAGCAGCACCCGCTACAACGCCGCCTATCCCCCCGACGGGCCGATGGAACGCTTCGCCACCGCCCTTCTCGTCGAGATCCCGCACGGGGGCGGACGTATCGACATCCTCAACTGCGGGCACCCCCCACCGCTGCTCCTGAACCGCGGGGAACTCCGCGTGCTCGAGTCCGACACCCCCTCGCCCCTGCTCAGCCTCGCGGAACTGATCGGCGATCACTACAACGTCGACACCTACGACTTCACCCCCGGTGACCTGCTGCTCGTCTACACCGACGGGATCACCGAGGCCCGCGCCCGCAACGGCGAGTTCTTCCCGCTGGCGGCCTGGATGCGCCGGCAGCCCCCCACCCCGCCCCGCGAACTGCTCACGGCTCTTCACCGCGACCTCCTGCGCTACAGCAGGGGACGCCTCGACGACGACATCGCCGCCCTCGCCGTACGCCTGCGTGAGCCCTGAGGAACGAAGTCGGCTCAGGACAGCCGCCGGCGGCGGCGCCGCAGTGTGCGGCGCCGCCGCCTTGGTGGTGGTCTCGCGGCTCGGGGTGGAGCGGCTCACCTGCCCTTGCAGGCCAGGTTGAAGGCGCGGTTGGCCGCCTGGGTCCAGGCTGCCCAGTAGGCGTTGCTGTGCTGCTGGCCGGACTTGTCCGCCACCGGCTTGGTCGAGCAGCTCTTCTTGGCCGCAGCGACGCCCGCCTGGGCGCCGGCCGCGCGGCCCTGGGCGATGTCCCGCCGGGAACCCGGCTGGATCGAAGGCGTGTTCTGAGGGTTCTGCGGCTTCGGCGTCGCCGCCGAGGCCACCCTCTTGCAGTTCACGAAGATGAAGTTCTGGTCCTCGTTGACCGCGAGGACCGTGTAGTCGACGTTCTTCTGGAAGCGCTGCACGCGGAAGGTTCCGTCCGGGCCTATCGCCAGGTCCTCGGTGCTCTCGCCGTCGTTGAGCTTGCGGGGTCCCGTGAACCCCTCACCGGTGATGACGACGTACGTGTCGTTCGGCCCCGGCGTGACCGTACAGCTGGCAGCTGGGGCCGCCGCGCCGGCGGCCGGTGCGAGCACGGCGGTGCCACCGCATACGACCGAGGAGACGAGCAGGGACGTGACCACGGCGCGTCGGGTGCGTCGGTACATGAGGGTGCTCCCATCGAAGTCGAGCGGGAGGGGGAGGGGAGGGGCACATGACAGGCGGCCCTCGTGCCATGCTCCCCCACCCGTCACGGGGTGTCGACCGGAGGCCCGAGCGGCTCCCGCCGCACCTTCCCCGCGCCACGCCCACCTGCGGGTGAAGCCCCGTCGAAGATCGGCGCGAGCGGCGGCGGGGCCTGGAGACTGTGCCCCGGTACGGGCTGCCGTACCCCTGCGCACGGAGAGCGGAAGAGATGACGAACGCTACGGTCCTGCTGGCACTCCGGGAGAACCCGATGGGTGGCGGCGTCAGCGCCGAACAGCTACGGAGGATCGGCAAGGAGCTGGAGAACCAAGGGCTGGAGTTGCGCTGGGCGCCGAGTGCGCGTGACGCGCGGGCCGCCCTGCAGACCGAGGCCGGTCTCGCGGCGGCCGTGGTCGCCTGGGACCTGCCGCGGGCGGCCGGGAGCCCGGTCGAGGAGGGCGGCGGCGGGGAGGTCCTGCGGCACATCGCGCGGCGTTTCAAGGACCTCCCGGTCTTCCTGGTGATGGCGGACGACTCCGATCAGGACCTGGAGCGGCTGCCACTGTGGGTCTCGGAGACGGTCGTCGGGTACGTCTGGGCGCTGGAGGACACCCCCTCCTTCATCGCGGGCCGCGTCGCGGCGGCGTCCCGCGGCTACCACCGTGACCTGCTGCCCCCGTTCTTCAAGGCCCTGCGGCGGTTCGAGGACTCCCACGAGTACTCCTGGCACACGCCCGCCCACTCGGGCGGGGTCGCCTTCCTCAAGTCCCCGGCCGGGCGGGCGTTCTTCGACTACTACGGGGAACGGCTCTTCCGTACCGACCTGTCGATCTCGGTCGGCGAACTCGGCTCCCTCTTCGAGCACAACGGCCCGATCGGCGAGGCAGAACGCAACGCCGCCCGGGTCTTCGGGGCGGACCGCACCTACTTCGTCCTGCACGGGGACTCCACCGCGGACCGGATGGTCGGCCACTACAGCGTGACGACCGACGAGATCGCACTCGTGGACCGCAACTGCCACAAGTCCGTGCTCCACGGATTGGTGATCTCGGGGGCGCGTCCCGTCTACCTGGTGCCGACCCGCAACGGCTACGGACTCGCCGGCCCCCTGCCGCCCGCCGTGACCGATGCGGCGGCGGTGGCCGCGAGGATCGCCGCGAACCCTCTCACCGCCGGGGCGCTCTCCCCCGACGCCCAGTACACGGTCGTGACCAACTCCACCTACGACGGGCTGTGCTACGACACCGTCGCGACGGCCCGCGCCTTGGCCCCGAGCACCCCGCGTCTGCACTTCGACGAGGCCTGGTTCGCGTACGCCCCCTTCCATCCGCTGTACGCGGGCCGCTACGGCATGGCGGTCGGTCCGGACACCTTCCCCGACTGCGACCGCGACGGCGAGGACGAGGGTGAGGGCGAGGGCGGCGAGGAAGGCGGGCCGGGCAGGCCCACGGTCTTCGCGACCCAGTCCACGCACAAGCTGCTCGCCGCCCTCTCCCAGTGCGCGATGGTCCACGTCCGGTCGGCGCCGCGGGCCCCCGTCGAACACGAGCGGTTCAACGAGGCGTTCATGATGCACGGCACCACCTCACCGCTGTATCCGGCGATCGCCTCGCTGGACGTGGCCACCGCGATGATGGACGGCCCGCAGGGACAGTGGCTGATCGACGAGGCGGTCACCGAGGCGATCCGCTTCCGTCAGGCCGTGGTCCGCACCGGGCGCCGCATCGCCGCCTCGGGGGACCGGCCCGACTGGTTCTTCGGTGTGTGGCAGCCCGAGTCGGTCACCGATCCGGCGACCGGGGAGCGCATCGCGTTCGCCGACGCGCGGCCCTCGCTCCTGAGCCGCGAGCCGTCGTGCTGGCACCTGGAGCCGGGCGCCGACTGGCACGGCTTCGCCGGGCTGAGCGAGGGCTACTGCCTGCTGGACCCGGTGAAGGTGACCCTCACCTGCCCGGGCGTGACCGCCACCGGCGAGACCGGCACCTGGGGCATCCCCGCACGGATCCTGACCGCCTATCTGGCGGCGCGCGGGATCGTCGTCGAGAAGACGGACAGCTACACGACGCTGATCCTGTTCTCCATGGGCATCACCAAGGGCAAATGGGGCACCCTGATGGACGCCCTCATGGACTTCAAGGCCCTGTACGACGCGGACGCCCCGCTGGACCGGGTCCTGCCGGAACTCGTCCGGCAGTTCCCGCGCCGGTACGGCCGCACCACGCTCAGCGGCCTGTGCCGGCAGATGCACGAGCACTTGGCCCGCGGTGAGCTGATCGACGCCCTCGATGCGGCGTTCCACGACCTCCCCGAGCCGGTCGCACCCCCGCGCCACTGCTACCAGCTGCTCATCCGGGGCGGTACCGAGCGCGTACGGCTGTCGGAGGCGGCGGGGCGGGTGGCGGCGGCGATGGTGACCGTGACCCCGCCGGGGATCCCCGTCCTGATGCCCGGAGAGTCCACGGGCGCCCCCGACGGGCCGCTGTTGCGGTACCTGCGCGCCCTGGAGTCCTTCGACCGCACCTTCCCGGGCTTCCACAGCGAGGCCCACGGAGTGAGCGTCGACCCCGAGAACGGCGACTACCTGATCGAATGCGTCCGCACCGGCCCGGAGGCCGCCTGCTGACCGCCTGCTGACCGCCCGCTCGGCGAATCCCCCGCCCGTCGCTCGGGGCGGCAGCCCCCTGCCCGTCTCCGCGCGGCGGCGCGTTTCCCCCGCACCACACGCCCGCGACGAGGCCGCCACCGCAGGAGTGCGATTCACCCGATCGGCGGATGCCACGCACGGGCCTCCGCGCACCAGGCGGGCAGGCCGCCTCGATCGCCGGGGCGGCCCGTCACCTCGCGGCCATCCACATCTGGTCCGCGAGGTGATCGCCGAGCAGCGCCTAGTTCGCGATGTCGATGTGCATGTTGAAGCGGACGCCGGCAATGCGTACGAGGAGGTTGCCCTGGACCGTGCGTTTGGCAAGGGTGTCGCCGACCTGGCCCTTGCCGAGCGCGGCCTTGTTCTGAGGGGCGTGGCTGACGAAGTCGGTGAACACGCCGCCGCCGGCGAGTGCCGCCGCGGCCGTCCACTCGTCGCGGAGGTCGCCGTAGGCGCCGCGGTCCATGGGGGCGCCACTGAGGCCGAGGTTGACGCGCTCCCCGCCCACGTAGGCGGCGGCGCACTGCTTGAGGATGGTGACGACCAGCGAATCCTTCAGGTCGTGGTCGTACTTGATCTGGGCGAGCAGATCCGCCGCATCCGAGTCCAGCTTCGCTTTGCGGGCGTCCCGGGCGCCCGCTTTGACCAGCTCCTCCTGGTCGGTGAGGATCGTTTTGCGGGCCTGTACGAACCCGTACTCCTTCTGCTGGGCGATCCTGATGGACGACGCCCACTTGTCCGGGGCCACCCACTCCGGGTCGAAATCGATCTTCTCGCAGTACGCGATGAGGTCCTTCTCGGCTTCCTCGTCGGAACCTGCGTACTCGGGCATGCGTCCCCCATCCCCCTCGGCGGTCGTTGCACGTACAAACTCGCACGGCGCCGTGGCCCTGTCAGCCGTTCGGCACGGATCGTGAACAGGGTTGATTGAAGGGGCTGTTGGGTCGGTCGCCCGCCGCTTCCACGGCCGGCATCCGGGGCTCACCAGGTCACGTGCAGGCTCTCGGGTGAACGGTGGATGAGGGTGGGGCGCATGGCCGGCGGCGGGCGGCGTGCGTCCAGCCGCAGAGCCCGCAGGGTGTGCGCGAACAGCTCCAGCGTCAGGTGGAGTTGGGCCCGGGCCAGGCGGGAGCCCGGGCAGTTGTGCGGGCCGTGTCCGAAGGCGAGGTGGCGCCGGTCCGCGGGACGGCGGATGTCGAACCGGTCGGCGCGCGCGTGTCGGCGCTCGTCGCGGTTGGCGGAGGCGTAGGCCACGAGCACGGTGGCCCCGGCCGGGAGCTTCGTCCCGCCCAGCGTCACGGGCCGTGTCGTGACCCGCCGAAAGCCCTGGATGGCCGTGTCGAAGCGGGCGCATTCCTCCACGGCGGCGCCGATCAGCTTCGGATCGGAACACAGCATGAGCCACTGCTCCCGGTCGGTGAGCAGGTGCAGCAGGGCGGTGGAGATCAGCGCGCTCGTCGTCAGGAAGCCGGCGATCAGCAGGTTCTGCAGATTCGCCACGAGCTCGTGACGCTGTTCGAGGGTCAACTCGCCTTCCCCGGGGGCCAAGGCGGCGACGAGGTCCGAGCACAGGTCCTCACGGGGGTGGGCCCGGCGGTCGCGGACGTAGCCGTCCAGCAGGTGCTGGAGCGCCACGACGTCCTCCGCGGCGGCCGCCTGCTCGGGTGGTGCCAGCGGGCGGAAGAACAGCTCCTCGGCGCGGTAGCCGCCGTGCACCGCCGACGGGACATCGGCGGGGTCCAGTCCGATGAGCCGCCCGATGACCAGTCCGGGCAGCCGCCGGGCGTACGCCTCCACCAGCTCGGCCGAGCCGTCCGCGGCGAAGGCGTCCACCAGCTCACGCGCCTGCTCGCGCGCGTACGGCATCAGCGCCGCGATCCGGCCGGAGGACAGGCCCCGGTTCAACGGGGCCCGGTAGCGCAGGTGGGCGGCGCCGTCGGAGGAGACCACGGTCGGCCGCGGCCCGAACCCGCGCGGGAGGACGCCGAGCGCGGCCTCCGACAGCGGGACGTCCGGCAGCAACGCGTTCGCGGAGGAGAAGTCCTCGGCGCGCCGCAGGACTTCCCGTACGTCGCCCTCGCGCGCGACCAACCAGGCGTCGACCTCCGGTATCCAGGTCAGCCCCTCGGCTCGGCGGGCGAGGGCGTAGCGGGGGTAGGGATCGCGGTAGAACGCCTCCCGAAGGGCTTGCTCCGCTGGCTCGGTCCCTGCTGACACGCAGCCTCCGTCTCACGGCCGGCGCCCGGGGGTTCCCGGTGCACCGGGCATCCTGCCCGACCGCCGGACCGATCGAAAGAGCGCATCGGGACGCCCCGAGAGCGGCGGCGGGCCCGCGGCCCAACGCTTTCGCGCGTCCTCCCGCTCTCGTCCTGCGCCCGGGCTACCGCGCCAGTGCCGCGAGTTCACCCAGGACGCGGGCCGCCGGCGCCGGGTCGACCAGCCACTTCAGGTGGCTGCCCGCGAGGGTGCGGACGTCGTAGGGGTTGTCCGGCGTCAGCGCGTCGCCCTCACGGATCAGCCGGTCCTGTAGGGCGAGCGGCAGGCTCGTGTCATCGGCCAGGCGGATGTAGGTCTTCGGGATGCGGCCCCAGGTCTCGGCCTGTGCCCGGTCGGCGGAGGTGCCGACGTCCAGGTTCTCGTCGGGCTGGAAGGTGTTGAGGAAGGTCAGGAACTCCTCGTCGGTGCCGTCGGCGAGGAAGGCCGCCTTGAACGCCCCGAGGGCATCCGGGTTCGCGGTGCGGAAGTTGACGCGGAGCAGACCGAGTTCGGCCGGGTTCCCGGCCAGCGCCAGGCCCAGGGAAGCGGCGTCGACCGTGGCCATCTCCGGCTCGGCGTAGTAGGCGCTGACGTCGAGGTCGACGGGGCACCAGGCCGAGACGTAGACGACGCGGTCGATCAGGTCCGGCCGTGCGTTGGCCGCCGCGGTGGCCGTCATGCCGCCGCGGCTGTGGGAGACGAGGATCACCGGCCCGTTCCGCTTGGCCCTTTCGAGGATCCCGATCAGGTGTGCCGCGTTGTCGGCGAGTGTGACGCCCTTGATCGAGCCGGGTTCCGAGGCGAGCCCTTCGGGGTCCTGCGGCACCTGGTAGGCGCGCGTGTACGTCGCCCCGAAACCATGGCCGGGCAGGTCGACCGCGACGGAACGGTGCCCGAGGAGGCCCAGTTCGGCCTGGAGCGGCGCGAAGGAGAAGGAGTTCGAAAAGGCTCCGTGGACCAGTACGAACGTCGGTTGCATCTGACTACTCACTTTCTGGCGTCCTGCGGCGTCGGTGGCACCCGCGTCACAACCGCTCCCCCGCCGCCACCCCGACACACGGGCACGCCGTGCCCTCGAATCTTCGGTGGCACAAACCTAATGATCATCATGGCCCGGTGGCAATGATCAAGGTTCGATCGCCCGAGTCCTTCCCCGACCGGCAGCCTCCGGCCCCGGCCCCCTCCTCCGACACTCGTCTCCTTCGACGCCACCGACTACCGAGGACGGGAGCCGGGGCTACTGCGTCGTGTCGCGGCCGCTGTCAGCGGGTCCGTCGGGGGCCGCCGCGGTACGGGCGGCGGCGGGAGACGGCTTCGGGAGCGGCCTCGGGGGACGAGAAGCCGCCCGCCACCGCCACACGCGCCGGAGCCGGTGAGGCGGGTACGGGCGATGCAGGGGCCGACGCCGCGGAGGGACGAGAAGGCGCCGCCTGCTGGGCTCGGCCGAGGACGGCGGTGTGGGAGATCAGGGGGGCGCAGGCCTGGCAGATCTCGGCGAGCGTCCAGACCTGGCCGACGGCCGGGTTGTGGATGAGGACGAGCAGCGGCGCACCCATACAGGAGGCCCTGGTGTCCTCGTGGAATCCGCATTCGGCGGCCCGGCAAGCACAGGCCGCGTTGGGGCGGACGGTCGCGAGGCGGGCGTGCGCGCGGGTGTGCTCGGCGGCGAACCGTCGCATGGCCGCCGTGTCCTTGGACCGGGGCGGCATACGGCATGCCTCGGTGGTGCAGGAGACGGAGACGGTGTGGTCACCGTGGCCGGTCAGGCGGACCGTCCAGGTCCGCCCCGGAACACGGGATCCGGGAATCGTGGTCAAAGAGAGTTGTCCGTTCACGTATGTGCGGTGGTGTGCCCACTGTTCGACAGTCTCGCGTGTGGCGACAGTGAATTTTCACGCGGCCCCGGCATCGGCACGAGCCCCGTACTGGAGGCCCGGTCACGCGGAGAACCGCACCTCAGATGAAGATACCGGCCGAACCCATGAGGTCTTTGTCGCACGCCGTTCGGCAGGTGTCAACGACCCACCGCAGGCCATCCGCCCATGACGGCACGGTCCGTCCCTACTCGAACCACGTTCCGTCGCGCATGATGACCCTGCCGCGCAGCTCCCGTCCACCTCTCCAGGCACGCACGGTCTTCGGTACGGCACGTACGTAAACGAAGGGGCCATTCTCCGTGCGCGGGTCCCACCCGAACTTGTCGGTGAACGCATCCGCCGCGTCTCCGGGCACGTCCTGGTCAGTGAACCACTCCGCCTCGCCGTGCAGAAGCACCACATCGAACGTGTCCGGCAGCGACAGGCGCACCCGTGGTTCCTTGCGGATGTTCCGCGCGGTGGCCGAAGCCGCGCCGGTGCACATCCACACCGCCCGACCGTCCCAGGAAAACCACAGCGGCACCTGATGCGGTCCGTGATCAGGATGAGCCGTGGCCACCCATATGTCCCGCTCCGTGGCGAGTCGTTCCAGACAGTCGCGCCTGCGTTCCGCTGCCGGGCGACCGACGAATTCCGTGTTCTGCATGAATACAGACCCTAGGCAGCGGCATCGGAGCGCACATCGGGCGCGGGTCCTACTCCCAACGACCGACCAGCCCTTCCCTTCACCTGCCGCTCCCCGGCCGACTGGACTGCGCGGCCGCCGGCCCCCGGCGCGGGTCAGGCCTGCCGGTGGTGGGCGCGGGCCTCGGCGGTGGCCTTGAGGTCGTTCAGCCATCCTTCGAGTCCCTGGCGGAGGATGGCGGTCGCGGTGGGGACGTCCGCGTCGACCTGAGGGCCGGTGTGGGTCTCCTCGGTGCTCACCCTGACGCCGCCGGGGACCTCGGTGAAGTTCCATACGTGGACGCCGTCGATGTGCAGTCCCTCGCCGATCGCGGGGCCCGTCCAGCGGATGCAGGAGTGGTACCCGAGCTGTTCGACGGTCGAGGTGATCTCCAGGCGGGTGGCCGGAGTCGGGTTGGGGGGCACCGGGGTCGTCCACCGGAAGGCCGAACCCCGTCGGAGGGGGCCGCGGTCGAGGCGTTCCGCGGTGGTCACGGGAGCCTGCCAGGACGGCCAGCGCTCGACATCGGTCTGGAGCTTCCAGACCGTGCGCAGCGGCGCGTTGATGAGGATCTCGGTCCTGTGGCGGACGCGGGCTGCGGGGTCGACGCCGGCGCCGCGGCAGGTGAGGGACGTGGCGGGGCGCGAGGCGGGGGAGGCGGTCGCGCCGGCGGGTAACGCGGCGGCGCCGACGAGGCCGATGGCGAGCGGGATGGTGAACAGGGCGCGGATGTGCGTGCGGTGGATGCCGGGCATGGGTTCCCCTCGGGTGTGCGGTAGGCGTGCGGTGGGCGGGCGCCGCGGAACGGCAGAGGTTCAAGCCGTCATTAGAGGCTATAACCCAACGGAGGTGAGGGGCAATAGGTTGCGTGACACCTTCTAACTCACCTTCGGGGCGCAGCCGCTCCGGATACGACCATGTGGCCGAACTCCCCCGTTCCCGGCCCGGACGGCTCCCCCGACGAGGGCACCGCGTGGCTGACGGGACCCCGGTCGCCGCGTACGGTCGGCGGTGGGCCGTGGCGTGCCGTCACGGCTGTCGCCCCTCATCCGGTTGGGGACCGGTCTCGTCCGTTGATGGCGCCGGAACAGGAGTACGCCGATGCGTCTTTACGCCCAGACCCGAGCACGTCGTTGCCGCCAGGTGCTCGCCGACCTGATCGCCGGGGGCCTGATGGCGGTCGCGGTGTGGTTCGCGTTGGCCGTGCACGACGGGATCATGCTGCTGGCCGAGCCGGGGCGGAAGGTGGAGGACGCGGGCGGCAGTCTTGCCTCCGGCCTCGGCGATGCGGGGAACGCGGCCTCGAACGTGCCGCTGGTCGGGGGCATCCTGAAGAAGCCGCTGCAGTCCGCCGCGGAGGCCAGCAACGGGCTTTCCGATGCCGGGCAGTCGATGCAGGACGCGGTGGGCCGCGTGGCCGATCTCACCACATTGGTCCTGATCGTCACCTCGGTGGCGGTCGTGCTGGCACTCTGGCTTCCCCCGCGCGTGCGCTGGATCCGGCGCAGCGCTCGGATCCGAAGCCTTCTCGACGCTCCCGGCGGTGCCGATCTGCTCGCCCTGCGCGCCCTGACCGGGCCGATCAGGGACCTCGCATCGGTCCCCGTTCCAGCGCAGGGTCTCGCCGATGCCTGGCGCCGGGCAGACGAACAGGTCATCAGCGACCTGTCCCGGGTGGCGCTCAGGCAAGCCGGCCTGCGCCCCTGAAGGCGCAGTCCCCTGACCTGGTCACGGCGCCACCTCGGCGGCCACGGTACGACTGCCGTGGACACCGACGGCCACCCGGGGTCACCGACGGGGGCGGCGGCCCTACTTGTCGGCGATGAGCGTGCCGGCCGCGCCCCAGCTGTCCGCCGGGACCTCGTGGATCCACACCTGGACGGTCTCGGCCGGGATCTTGTACGCGTCGACGAACGCGTCCGTGACCCGCTTGACGAGCTCGCGCTTCAGCTCGACATCGCGGGGACCCTGCTGAATGGTGACGATGGGCATGACCGAACTCCCTTGCCAGCGGCGGCTTCCCGGCCTTTCCGGGTCGCTCACCGGCGTGACCCCAGTCCATCGGATCCGTGCCGGGCGACCAAGAAGCAGACCGCGACCGCAACGATCAGCTCTCGTGATCGCTGCCGGTCGGGGCTGCTGCGAGCGCCTTCAGAAGCACCTCGAGAGCAGCGGGCGGGTTCTCGCGGCGGACGGCCAGGCCGATGGGCAGGGCCAGGCCGGGGCCGCGGAACGGGCGGAAGGCGACCCGGGGGCTGAGCAGCACGCGTGCGTGTGCCGCGTACACCACGGTCCACATCGGTACGGAGCCGGCACCGATGGTGGCGAGGGTGTCCTGAAGCGATCCGCTGACCGGTCCGGGCAGCGGCTCGAAGCCCGCCGAGTGGCAGGCTCCGACGACCAGATCGACCAGGGCCGGGTTGTTGCGGCGGGCGGTGATGCAGAGTCGCAGGCCGGCCAGCTCGGCGATGGCGACTTCCGTCTCGCGGGCGAGCGGATGGGCCGCCGGGAGGGCCGCTACCAGGGGGTCTTCCCACAGGGGCAGGATCCGCACACCCGGCGCGGGCTCCACGGAACGTACGAATGCGGCGTCGAGGCGGCCGTCCGCGACCTGTTCCAGGCGGTCGTGGGCCGGGGCCGACACCAGCTGGACCGAGGCGTCGGGGGCGAGGACGGCCAGGTCGCCGAGCACCCGGTCCAGGTGTTCGCCGAGGCCGGTACTGGTGCCGAGGCGCAGGCCGGCCCGTTCCCGGACGGCGACCCTGGCCCGTTCTGCGGCGGCGAGCACGGCTCGCGCCTCGGGCAGCAGCCGCTCCCCCGCGCCGGTGAGGCGAACGTGGCGTGGCGAGCGGTCGAACAGCTCGGCCCCCAGCTCCCGTTCCAGTCGCTGCACTTGCTGGCTGACCGCCGACTGCACGATGTGCAGCCGGTCGGCGGCCCGGCCGAAGTGCAGTTCCTCGGCGACGGTGACGAAGTACCTCAGCTGCCGCAGTTCCATCCGCCGACTGTATCCATCGAGGTCAGACGACCATCTTCGGGTCAGCCGCGCGCCCGTCGCGCCGACGCCGGGGCCACCGTGCGGTTCAGTCGCCGCAGCCGGGGACGGCACCCACCGGGCGGCAGTTGTTCGGGGTGTTGGCCTTCACCTCGGTGTCGTCCAGAGCGATCGTGCCGGAGACTTTGAAGATGCCGCCGCCTTCCGCGGTGCCGTTCCGGGCGGTCGCCGCGTTGCGGGTGATTTTGACGCCGGCCGCCCGCAAGGCACCGGCGGTGGCGATGCCGCCGCCCTGGGCGGTGCCCGCTTCGGCGGTCACCTTGTTGCCGCGGACGGTGCTGTTCCTGATGTCGACATCGCCGCTCGGGCCGACTTGGAGTCCGCCCGCCAGGGCCGTGCCGCGTGGAGCGCTGGAGGTGTTGTCGCTGATCGTCACATCTGCCATGACGAGTGGGAAGTTGGCGGCGACGCCGCCGCCTGCCGCGTTGCCGTCCGGGGCGCTGGAGAGGTTGCCGTGGACGACGGTGCCGGTGACCTTCACGTTCTGAGGGGCCGGCGCCGCCGCGGCGAGCGCGGCCCGGGCGAAACCGCCCGGCGCCGAAGCGGTGTTGCCGCTGATGGTGCCCTCCCGGATCGTCGCCTGCGCGAAGGCGACGATCCCCGCGCCGAACGCGAAGCTGCCGGTCCCCGGGGCCGTACTGACCGAGTTCCGCACCAGCTTGGTCCTGGTCATGGTCAGCGGTCCCATGTTGAGGATGCCGCCGCCGACCGCGGAACCGGGTTCCGTACCGGCGTAGACGACCGCGTTGTGGCTGAACTCGGACTGGTTCACCACGGTGGGGCCGCTGGCGTGGACACCGCCGCCCTCGGCGAAGGCATCGGACCTGGCCGTGTTGTCCATGACCCTTACGTGGTCCAGGCTCAGGGCGCCGATGGCGGCAATGGCTCCGCCGCACACGCCCTCCCCGAAGACCGGGCAGTCGGTGGCGTCCCCGCCGCTGACGGTGGCGTGGTTCAGCGTCAGCTTGCCCGTGGCGGGTACGGCGAGGATGCGGAAGCGGGGGGCCGTCTTCACCCGGGTGATCGTGGCGCCCCGGCCGTCGATGGCGATCTCGCCGGTGATCTCCGGCAGCCCGTTGGCCGGATGGCCCGCGTCCGGCGCCGTCAGGCGGTACGTGCACTTCGGAGCCAGCCGCAGCGTGTCCGCGCCCGCCGACGCGTTGGCCGTGCGGATGGCGGCCGAGAGTTTCGCGGCCGAGCACGGCACTTTCACGGCGTCGTCGCGCGCGTGCGCGTGCGCAGCGGGCAGCCCGGCCACCGCCCCGGCCACCAGCCCGGCGACCGCCAGTCCGCCCGCACGCCCACGGCTGTGCCTTCTCATCACGGGTTGCTCCTCTGCCTCGACGACCCGGGCAACAGCCGATCACGAGCTCAGCACCACGGCCCTCGCGCATGGTCCGTTCGGGCGCCGGCACCACCCGCTCGGTGGTCCCGCCCACCTCCCCCGGGCAACACGGCGTCTGACGCGGCGTAGTCGATTCGTGTCCGCAGGGAGTAGACAAGGGCAGCCTTATTTAGGTTAGCCTCTCCTTATGCATCTCATACATCTGGCTGCCGCGGCCGGCTACACCACGCCTCCGCTCTGGCGCGTCCTCACCAAGGCCGGCTACTTCATCGGCCTGTCCGGAGCCATCGGCGCCACGGTCACCTACGCGGCGTCAGTACGCCCCGCACTGCGCGCACCGGAGAGCCATAGCGGTGACGTGGAGGTCATGAGACGAAGAACGGCGGGGTACCTGGCCTGGGCCGGGGTCGTCCTCCTCGTCGCCGGCTACTTCCAGCTCGCCGCCCGCCTGGCCCGGGCCGGAAAGGGCATGCCGTTCGGTGACGCCCTCTCCCCCGGCCGGATCTGGGACTTCCTGCTCGCACCGGCGGCCAAGGGCGCGTGGATCGCGCAGGGCACGATCTACCTGGTGCAGAACGTCGTTCTGGTGCTCGCCGCGGCCACCTTGATCGCGCTGTTCGTCCCCCGGGCACGCCTGCACCTGAACACCGTCGCGCTGACCGCCCTGCCCCTGAGCCTTGCGGTCACGCTCATCGGGGCGGTGCCGGCCACCAAGCCGAAGGACGCGGACAAGGTACTGGACCTCGTGTTCGGCCAGACCCACATCATCAGCGGTGTGGTCTGGGTCGGGGGCCTCGCGTTCCTCGCCGCGCTCGCCGCCTCCCGCGGCCGCCTCGGCGACAGCGCGGGCCTGCTGTGGGCGGACGTCTGGCGCCGCTTCGCCCTCGTCGCCCTCGTCAGCGTCGGTGCGGTGCTCACCTCCGG
This sequence comes from Streptomyces sp. WM6372, assembly GCF_001279655.1. Lineage (NCBI taxonomy): Bacteria > Bacillati > Actinomycetota > Actinomycetes > Kitasatosporales > Streptomycetaceae > Streptomyces > Streptomyces sp. WM6372. The sequence continues at coordinate 66,482 of NZ_LGDB01000176.1, forward strand.
ACTGTGGATGAGCTGGAAGCACGTCGGCTCCATCAGCCAGCTGTGGACGACGACCTACGGGCTCTTCCTCCTCGTCAAGATCCTCCTGGTCCTCGGCATGGTGACGGCGGGCGCCGTGAACCAGTTCTGGCTCATGCCCCGCATCGCCAAGGCCCGCGCCGAGGACGACACCTCCTCGCTCCTGCACCTGACCCTGCGGCACTTCCCCAAGGTCGTCTGGGGCGAGGTCGTCCTCGGGATCGCCGTCCTGGCCGTGGTCCCCTTCCTCAGCGGCTCCGCCCGCTCCGAGGCCGGCAGCCCGCCCGCCGTCTCGGACGGCAGTATCTTCACCGTGGGCGCCCTGCTGGTGCTCACCCTGGCGGCCTCCCTCTACGTCACCGTCAGGACGTCCGACGCCCTCGCCCGACGGACGACTTCGGTCGCGGTGTGACCCCGGGGCCGGGGCCTTGGCCCGCCTTGGCCCGGGGCCTTGGGCCAGGGCCCCGGGCCAAGGCGGGCCAAGGCAGGCCAACACCCCGGGTCTCCTCGGGAGACGGGCTCAACCCCCCTTGGCCCGCCGCACCACCTCGTGGAGGTCTTGGACCGCGTCCGCAGTGCACAGGGCGGCAGCCGCGACATAGACGGTCGCGGCCACTCCCCGCCATCCCCCACCCGTCGGCCGGGGCGAGAGCAGTGCGGCGACGCGCCGGGGTACGGGCCCCGGCGCCTCGCCGCGCCGGGACCGCCCGAGCAGCCCCAGGGCCGCCGCGGGCAGTCTGCGCCGGCCGCCCGAGTTCTTCGCCGCCAGCGCGGCCTTCCCCACGGTGACGGCCACCCGACGCCGGTCTCCGGTCGCCCGTACCGCGGCCTCGTCCGCCCAGCGCTCCACGGTGTACGCGACCTCGTCGGCCGTCGAACGCAGCAACGGATTGACGGCGGCGGCCAGTTGAACGGCCGCGGTGAAGAGGTAGTGGTGGCCCCGCAGATGGGCCCGCTCATGGGCGAGCAGGACCTCCCGCTCGCCGGCGTCGAGGGACTGCAGCATGCCGGTGGAGACCACGATGCGACCGGGCAGCCCCGGCATCGCGAACGCGTCGGCGGCCCGTTCCTCCAGGACGACCACCGGATCCTCGCCAGGGAAACAGGCGGCCTCCAGGACGGCCGCGCACACCGCCCGCACCCGGTGGACCGCGAAGCGCGAGCCGGTCGCCACGACGGCGAGCAGCAGCGGTGCGGCCACCACGGCGACCGGGATCCACGCGGGATCGTCGCGCTGCAGCACCGCCGGTGACAGCTCGGCCAGCCGGGCGATCAGCGGAATGCGGACCAGACCCGCCAGGGCCAGCAGGCCCAGCACCGTCGTACTGCCCGCGGCGAGCACCACCGCACCCGCCGTCAGCAGCAGCGTGGCCGGCCGCGGCTCCAGGCGGTCCGCCAGCCGACGGGCCCCCGGAGCGGCGAGCAGGGGGAAGAGCAGCGGGAGATAGACGGCCAGGTGCATGGCAGACCCCGCGCCTACCGGCCCGTGTCCAGGTCGCCGCCCAGGAGCCGGCGCAGCAATGCCTCGTCGCCGCTGGAAAGGTCGCCGACGAAGCGCGTGAGAACCCCCTCGCGGTCCTGCGCCTCCTCCATCGCCCGGTGCATCTTCCGCGCGGCGAACCCCTGTTCGTCCGTGGCGGGGGCATAGGCGAAGGCCCGCCCGTGCGCCGCCCGGGTGAGCACGTCCTTGTCGTACAGGCGGGTCAGAATCGTCACCACCGTGCTGTAGGCCAGGTCCCCGCCGATGCGGTCCAGCACCTCCCGGGGCGTGAGCGGTACGGAGGCCGACCGGAGTACGGCGAGCACCTCGGCCTCCCGCCTCCCGTTGGCCAGGCGGCGGTCCCCTTCGTGCGCGGGACCGGCGTGGTCATGCCCGTCCAATGTTGGCCGCCTCCTTGCTCATCCTCTACAGTCACCCTCGTCTTCTACACGCGTGTAGACGGTGAGGGTCTTCCCCGAGTGTGCCATGCCCGCCCTCCTCCCATGACACCCGGCGCCGTCACGGTGACCGGCTCGGCACCGGCCGGCGCCGGAGACCGGCCGGCGCTTCACCGCCAACACATCGGACCAACCCCAGGGACGGACGAATTGAGCACCATCGGCATCGGACAGGCAGCGGTCCTCGGCATCGTCGAAGGGGTCACGGAATTCCTGCCGGTCTCCTCCACCGGCCACCTGAAGATCACCGAGGGGCTGATGGGCATCCCGGTGGACGACAAGGCCGTCGTCGCCTTCACCGCGGTCATCCAGGTCGGCGCCATCGCCGCGGTCCTGGTGTACTTCTTCAAGGACATCGTGCGGATCATGACCGCCTGGGGACGCGGCCTGGCCAACCGCGAGGAGCGCTACCACCACGACTACAAGTTCGCGTGGTGGGTCATCTACGCCACCATCCCCATCGTCGTCGTCGGACTGGCCGCCAAACCCCTGATCGAGAGCACCCTGGCCTCCCTGTGGGTGGTCGCCGGCTCCCTCATCGTCGGCAGCGGCCTGATGTGGGCCGCCGACCAGATGGGCCGGCACAAGCGCGGAGAGGACGACACCGGCCTCAAGGACGCGATGCTGGTGGGCTGCTCGCAGATCCTCGCCCTGCTCTTCCCCGGCTTCTCCCGCTCCGGCGCCACCATGTCGACCGGTCTCATCCTCGACCTCGAACGCGTCGCCGCCACCCGCCTCTCTTTCTTCCTGGGCATTCCCGCCCTGACCGGCGCGGGTCTGTACGAGCTCAAGGACGCCGTCGGCGCCGGCGTGGACACCCTCCCCCTGGTCGTCGGCACCGCGGTCTCCTTCGCCGTCGCCTACGCCTCGATCGCCTGGCTCCTGAAGTACGTCGCCAAGCACTCCTTCAACGCCTTCGTCGTCTACCGGATCGTCATCGGAGTCCTGCTCTTCGGCCTTCTCGGCACCGGGATCCTCACCGCCTGAGGCGCCTGGGCCCGCCGGCCGGTCCGCGATCGGCCGGCGCCCCGGCCGTTGACCTCGCCCTTACCCCACAGTCGTCTACAGTGCAGTAGACCATCTGCGCGCGGCGTGGTCGCCCGGGTGCTCCGCCCGGTCGCCCTTCGCCCGGCCGCCTTTCGCCCGGTCGCCTTTCGCCCAGTTCCGTTGAGAGGTCCCACCCGCATGACCGCTTCCGTGCACACCACAGCCCGCCTCGCGGTCGACCTGCTCGACGGGCTCGCGGTGGCGGACCGGCCGAAGACCTGCCCGATGCGTCCGCTGCCGGCCTCCACGTGACCCGCGCCCGACTCGCACACCGAGCCGGCTGGCTGGCCCTGACCGCCGGCGTGCTCTTCGCCCTGCTGGCGCTGTGGGTCGTACGCACCCCGGATCATCTGCTGCCCGCCGATGCGGCCCTGCACCGCTGGTCCGTGGAGCACCGCCCGGCCGTCCCCTCGGCCCTCGCCCGCATCGTCACGTACACCGGCACCGGGTTCATCCCGTACGCCCTGCTCGTACTGGCGGGCCTCTACGCCGGCCGCACCGTCCGGCGAGGGGCCGTCACGGCCGCCGCACTGCTCCTGTGCCTCGGTGCGGGCCAGGCCCTGCGCTACGCGGTCATGACGCTGATCGCCCGCCCCCGCCCCGTGGTGGCGGACTGGGCGACCCAGGCCTCGGGCTGGTCCTTCCCCTCGGGCCATGCGAGCACCGGCGCGATGACCGCCGGGCTCCTGATCGCCGCCCTGTTCCTGCGCGGTTCCAGGGTGCCCCGGGCAGCGGCCACGGTGATCGCCGTGTGGGGCGCGGCGGTCGGCCTCACCCGCGTCTACCTCGGAGTCCACTGGTTCACCGACGTCCTCGGGGGCTGGCTCTTCGCCACCGCCTGGCTCTCCCTCCTCGCCTTCGCGTACCTCTCGCGCACCGGCGACCGGCCCACGGCCGGCGACTGAGGCCGGACGCAAGGGAGGGGCTCCGGCGAGCACGATCCGGCGGCGGGAACTGCGGTCCGATCGGACCTCGGGGCCGGTAGGACTTCAGTCGGAGGGGTGTTCCCCCTGGGCGATTTCGACCCCTCGGTGCAGCCAGACCGCCCCGGCCAGGGAGGAAGCGCCGGCCGTGCCGCACAGCAGGGCCATGGCCAGCACCGCGGGGGCGAACCGCCGGGCGGGCGCCTGGGCGAGCAAGGCCTTCACACGGGCGGGGACGGGTCCGGTGACCGCGCCCGCCGCGAGCACCGACCCCTCGGACCGCCTGCGGCCACGGGTGCCGGCCAGCGCCGCGCGGCCCACGGCCTGCGCGGCCAGCAACCGGTCGCCGGTGGCGCGGGCGGCGGCCTCGTCCGCGGCGCGTTCGGCGGCGAACGACACCTGGGGTACGACCGCGGCCAGCGCCGGGTGACACCATCCGGCGAGCTGGGCGGCGGCGAGGAAGAGGTGGTGGCGCGAGGCGAGGTGCGCGCGCTCGTGGGCCAGGAGCACCTCGCGCTCGCGAGCGTCCAGGGAGCGCAGCATGCCGCTGGTCACCACGACCCGGCCCGCGCCCGTCAGCCCGGGCAGGGCGTACGCGTCCGGGCGCGAGTCGTCCAGTACGCACACTCCTCCCACGTGCGGAAGGTGGGCGACATCGCCGTGGGCACTGCGCAGGCGCTTCACCTCGGACCATCCGTGCCGCACCACGGTGACACCGGTGACCGCGACAACCCCGGCGGACAGCGCGGACGTCCCGAGGGCCAGCGGCGCCGGCCCGGCCTGGAGCGGCTGGACCAGGTGTACGAGGGCGGCCAGGGGCGGGATCGCCAGCGCGAGCGGCAGCAGCAGGACGCCCAGGCACGCCACGACCCCGACGGCGAGCGCCGCGGAGGCGGTGGTGATCGTCCACAGCGCGACGTCGGGCCTCACCCGGGCCGCCACGCGCCGGGCGAGCGCCGGCAGGGCCCAGGGCAGCAGGAGGGGGACGAGCAGCAGGGCGATCACTGACCGCCTCCCTCCAGCAGACGCCTGAGCTCCGCCTCGTCGTCGGGGCCGAGCCCTTCGACGAACCGCGCCAGGACGACACTGCGGTCGCCGTCCTGGTCGAGCTCACGGTGCATCCGGCGGGCGGTGAGGCCGTGCGCGTCCTCCACCGGGAAGTACAGGAAGCCCCGCCCGCCCGGGTGCCGGTCGATGACGCCCTTCTCCTGCAGCCGGGCGAGCAGCGTCGCCACCGTGGTCCGGGCCAGCGGCTGCGGTATCGCCTCGCGCACCTGAGCCGCGGACTGCGGTTTCCCCGCCGCCCACAATGCCGCCAGAACGCTGGACTCCAGCTCGCCCGCCGGCCGGCGTTCGCTCGCGCTGTCGGCCATGGAACCTTCCCCTCGGAGAGATCGCCTACAGTGAGGTAGACGGACTACTGTCGTGTAGACAAGGAGGTCGGACGGCACCCGTGCGGTCCGGCGGCCCCTTGCCCGCGGCGGTGAGACCCGCCCCGACCACCATTATCGATGGGACCGTGCCGATGCCCCTGACACAGCTCGCCGCAGCGCCGCCGGTGCACCTCGCCGTGAACCTGCTCGACGCCCAATCCCTCCTCGCCACGTTCGGGACGATCGGCATCGCGGTCGTCCTGTTCGCCGAGACGGGCCTGCTCGTCGGCTTCTTCCTGCCCGGGGACTCGCTGCTGTTCACGGCCGGGCTGCTGTGCGCGGGCTCGGCGGCCTCCCCCGGGCACCTGTCGCTGCCGTGGGTGCTCCTCGCTTCCGCGGGCGGCGCCCTCGCCGGCGCGCAGACCGGCTATCTGCTGGGCCGCAAGGCCGGGCCCGCGTTCCTGACCCGGACGAAGTCCCGCAAGATCGGCGAAGGCGCCGCCCGGGCGGCGGAGATCCTCGAACGCTACGGGTACGCGAAGGCCATCGTCCTGGCCCGCTTCCTGCCCATCGTACGGACGGTACTGAACCCGCTCGCCGGGGTCCTGAACGTACCGGCCCGCACCTTCGCCCTCTGGCAGGTCCTGGGTGGTCTGCTGTGGACCATCGGCCTGGTCCTGGCCGGATACGCGCTCGGCGCCTCCGTGCCCAACGTCGACCGCTACCTGCTGCCGATCATCGCGGTCATCGTCGCCGTGTCGCTGATCCCGGTCGCCCTGGAGGTACTGCGCTCCCGTCGCGCCGCCCGCACCTGACGGCCGATCGGCGAGCCCGCGCGGGGCGACCCGCGTCGAGCGCTCTCAGCAGCCGGGTACCAGCTCGGCCGTGGGGCCGCTGGCCGTGAGCCGGCCCGCGTCCAGGAGGTGGACCGTGTCGGTGTAGGCGGCGATCAGGTGGAGTTCGTGGGACACCATCACCATGGTCAGGCCGCGTTCCGTGCGCAGTCGGGCCAGGAGCTCCATGACCGTGAGCGCGGTCTCGGGGTCGAGGGCGGAGGTGATCTCGTCGCAGAGCAGGTAGGCGGGATCGGTCGCGAGGGCGCGGGCGATGGAGACGCGCTGGCGCTGGCCGCCCGACAGTTCACCGGGATGGCGGCCTGCGAAGTCCGCCGGGAGTTCCACCTGCCGCAGGAGCTCGCCGACCCTGCCCGCGATCCGTGGCCGCGGCACCCGGCCGTGCAGGCGCAGGGGCCTGGCGAGTGCGGCGCCGACGGTGCGGGAGGGGTTCAGGGCGTCGAGGGGGTTCTGCGGAACGAGTTGGATCCTGCGGTGATCCTCGCGCCGGCGCTTGCGGACGGTGAGGGCCAACGGGCCGCCGTCCAGGCGGAGGCTGCCGGAATCCGCGCGGTGGAGTCCCGCCAGGACCCGGAGCAGGGTGGTCTTGCCCGAGCCGGAGGGTCCGACGATGCCGGTGGCGGTACCGGGCGCGGCGCTGAAGTCGACCGCGTCGAGGGCCTGGTGGCGGCCGCCGCGGTGGGCGAAGGCGACGCTGACGCCCTCGGCGAGCAGCCCCTCCCCGTCCGGCTTGGATGCCTGTGCGGTGGGAACGGCCTCGTGGCGGCCCGGGGGCTGCCGGGGCGGCAGGTGCGCCGGCCGCGGCACGGTGAGGTGGACGACCTGATCGGCACAGGCCTCGACGAGTTCGGGATCGTGGCAGGCCATGATGACCGCCAGTCCCCGGGTGGTGGCCAGGTCGCGGAGCAGTTCGGCGATCTCGTCGCGCAGGGCGGAGTCGAGTCCGGCGGTGGGTTCGTCCAGCAGGAGGATCTCGGGGGTGCGGGCCAGGGCCCGGGCGAGGGCCACGCGGCGCTGCTGGCCGCCGGATATCGCGGTGGGGCGCCGGTCGGGGAGGCCGTCGTCGACCGGGAGGCGGCACTCGCGCAGGAGGGCGAGTACGGCCGACTCGCTCTGATCGGTGGCGGTCTCGGCGACGATGTGGCGGATCTTCATCCGGGGGTTGAGGGCGGAGCCGGGGTCCTGGCCTACGTAGGCGACGCGGGTGCGGCGCAGCAGACGCAGTTCCTCGGGGCCGAGGCGGCCGGGGTCGTGACCCAGGACGTCGAGGGTGCCGGAGGTGATGGCCGCCCCGTCCGGGAGGTGGCCGATCAGTGCGCGCAGCAGCGTGGTCTTGCCGGAGCCGGAGGGGCCGGTGAGCGCGGTGATCCGGCCGGCGCGGACGGTGAGCGAGGCCGGGTGCAGCAGTACCGGGCCTTCGGGGACGCGGATTTCGAGACCGGTGGCCGAGGCCACGGCGGTGGCCGGGACCGGGTTGGACCGGTGGGCCGTTGCGGGTGCGGTGTCGCTCACGGGGTGGTCACCGCCTTGAGTGCGGAGCGGGAGGCGAGGGAGGCCGAGGCCAGGTTGAAGCTGATCGCCAGAACGGCGATGGCCAGGCTGGGGGCGAGTACGGACCAGGGGTTGAGGAGGATGCCGGGGGCGTTCTCACGGATCATCAGGGCCCAGTCCGCGGCCGGTGGTTGCGGGCCGATCTGGAGGAAACCCGCCATGGAGATGACGTAGACGGCTTCGACGAAGCGGAGCCCGAACAGGGCGAGGACGGTGGACCGCAGGTTCGGCAGCAGTTCGCGCAGGGCGATGTGGACGGTCCCCTCGCCCCGGGCGGTCGCGGCTTCGACGTAGCCGGCCGACGCCAGCGGGGCGGCCGCGGAGGCGACGATGCGGATGGCGTACGGGGTGCCGAGGACGATGGCTGCGGCGATGACGGCCCAGCGTCCGCCGCCGGGCCAGGCCAGGGCGATCAGCATGATCCCGAGTACCGGCGGGAGCAGGATGAACACGTCGGCGGTCCGCTCGATGGCGCGGCCGAGCCCGGGGCGCAGGGCGGCGGCGCAGCCGGCCACGGTGGCGAGGACGGTGACGACGACGGCGATCAGGAGTGCGCCCGCGATCAGTGCGGTGCCGCCGTGGAGCAGCCGGCTCAGTACGTCGCGCCCCAGCTGGTCCCCGCCGAGCGGGGCGCCGTCCCCGGCGGCGGCGTACGGCGCGGTGACGGGCTTGTCCATGGGGTGTGCGGCGAGCCACGGCCCGGTCAGGGCGAGGATGACGAGGAGCAGGCCGGGTGCGACGCGCAGCAGGACCCCGGAGCGGCGCCGGCCCCGTACGGGCGTCGCGCGGGAGGCCGTGTCGGGAAGGGCTGTCTCGGCGGCGCTCACGGGCGTCCTCCCAGGGTACGGGCGCGCAGCAGGTCCGCGGCCAGCAGGACGAGGCTGATGGCGCCGCCCGCGCAGGCGACCACCCCGGCGATGAGCGGGGTGTCGCGGCTGCTGACCGCGGCGGCCATGACCGAGCCGATGCCCGGGTAGTTGAAGAGGGTCTCCACGACGACGGCGCCGCCGAGCAGCATGCCGGTGGACGTGGCGATGCCGGTGGCGATGGCCGGGACCGCGCCGGGCAGGGCATGACGCAGCACGATCCGGCGTACGGGCAGGCCGTCGAGGCGGGCGGCTTCGACGTGCGGAGTGCGGGCCTGGTCGGCGAGGGCGCCGCGGACGATCCGGGTGTTCCAGCCGGTCTGCGGGATGACCAGGGCGAGGACCGGCATGACCAGCATCGTCCAGTCGGCGAGGGAGCCGTCGGCGCCGGTGAGCGTGACGGCCGGCAGCCAGCCCGTCCAGAGGGACAGGACGAGCAGCAGTCCGACGGAGACGACGAACTCCGGTACGGCGAAGGCCGCGGTGGAGGTGTGGCCGATGATCCGGTCGGCGAGGCCGCCGGGGCGGGAAGCGGCCCAGCAGCCCAGCGCGAGGGAGGCGACGACGGTCAGCACGAAGGCGGTGCCGCCGAGTACGAGGGTGTTGGGGAGGGGGTCGGCGAGGAGGTCGGTGACCTTCTGGCCGCGGGCGCTGGTGCCGAGGTCTCCGGTGGGCAGCGCGGTCATCCAGTCCGCGAAGCGTTCCCAGACCGGTCGGTCGAGGCCGAGCAGGTGGCGGCGGGCCTCGACGTCGGCCGCGCTGTCCCCGCGTTCCGAGCTGGCGCTGGCGGCGTCGCCGGGAAGCAGTTCGACCGCGGCGAACACCGCGGCGAGCAGGATGACGAGCATGAGGGCCCGGCGGGCCACGGTGGCGGCCAGGCGCAGGAGGATGCGGCGCGACGCGGTGGCCGCCCCCGTCGTGACGGGGGCGGCCACCGCGGGCTCCCGGGCCGTGCGGCTCAAGCCAGCCACGCGTTCTCGAGCTGGACGCGGCCGTAACCGGGCAGCGTGGGCAGGCCCTTGACCTTGGCGGCGGCGAGATCGATGCCGTCGGCCATCCCCCACAGCAGGTAGCCGGAGCGCTCGTGCTCGATCTGCTGGAGCTCCTTGAGGGCGGCAGCACGCTCCTTCTCGTCCACGGTGGCGAGGACCTTGCGGTAAGCGGCGTCGAAGCCCGGGTCGTTCCAGCCCGCCTCGTTCTGACCGGCCTCGCCGACCATCGTCTTCGAGGCGAAGAAGACCACCGAGTCGTTGGTGCCCCAGTAGGTGGTGTAGAAGTCTCCGGTCTTCCAGGTCTTGTCCCAGAAGGCGCCCGATTCCTGCTTGACGACCTCGACCTTGATGCCGGCCTCACGGGCCTGGTTGGCGAACAGGGTCGCGGACTCGGCGAGTCCGGAGATGTCCTCGGTGGTCACCAGAGAATAGGTCTTGGACAGGTCGAAGTTCGCCTCGGCGAGCAGCTTCTTGGCCTTCTCCAGGTCCCGCTTGCGCTGGGGGATGTCCTTGGCGAAGGCGGGGTCGCCGGTGCCCAGGATGTCGTTGGCGACGGTGCCGTAGCCGGAGAGGACCTGCTTGACCATCGCGTCGCGGTCGACGACCAGGCGCATGGCCTCGCGGACACGCGGGTCGGCGAAGGGGCTGCCGGCGGCGGTGCGCATGACGATGGGCATCGCCATGTCGTTGGGACGGCGCAGGACCTGGATGTCCTTGCGGGTCCCGGCGGTACGGGCCGCGACGGCACCGGCGTTGGAGGCGACGTCGATCTGCCCGGCGAGGAGGGCGTTGGCCATGGCCTGCGGGGTCTCGAACATGGTGATCTCGATGGCGTCGAGGTGCACAGTGCCGCCGTACCACTTGTCGTTCCTGACGAGGCGGGCGTTGCCGCCCCGGTACCAGTCGAGCTTGAACGGGCCGGTGCCGGGGGCCTTGTCGAGGGCGTTGTCGGGGGTGTCCTTCTTCATGACGAAGGTGGTGAGCCGCGTCAGAAGGGGGAAGTCGGCGTTGGCGTAGTCCGAGACGATGACGACGGTGTCGGTGCCCTCGGCGTTGATACTCTCCGCACCCTTGACCCCCGGCAGGCGGGCAGCGCCCGAGGGGGTGTTGCGCAGGCGGCGCAGCGACCAGACGACGTCCTCGGCGGTGACCGGCGTCCCGTCGTGGAAGGCGGCGCCCTGGGCGATCTTGAACTTCCAGGTCTTCAGGTCGGCCGAGGGTTCCCAGGAAGCGGCCAGGCGGGGAACGGTGTTGGACTTGGACCCGGGCATGGCCAGGGTGTCGAAGACCAGCGCGATGACCAGGTAGTCGCTCTCGTTGGCCTGGGTGCCGTGCGGGTCACGGGTGATCGCTCCGGCGCGGCCCAGCGCCCCGATGCGCAGCGTGCCGCCGCTTTTCGGCTTTCCGTCCCCGGCGGCAGCCTTGTCGGCGGCGGTGTCGCCGTTTCCCGAAGAGCAGGCGGCGAGCAGTGCTGCCGCGCCCATCGCTCCGCCGGCCCACAGCACTTGGCGCCTGTTGAAGTCCACTTACGTCCTCGATCCACGAAGCAACGGGAAGATGCTTAGGGTTGCCTATCCTAATGACAACCATTACCGCAAGTCGTCGGCCCGGATGAGATGCATGTCCGAATATCGCCCCAGCGTGACTTGTCAGTAAGGTTTGCCTTACCTCAGTTTGATGTTACGGTTCGGTTCGTCCGCCGGTTCCGCAGACCCATGCAGGACTCCAACAGACCGTCGATTCCTGCCCGTTGCGCACTTCCGCCGCCCCGAACCGCCGGAGTCCGTACCTCAGAACCGGGGATCCCCCTGCCATCCGACGAAACGGATCTCTTCGCCATGAGCACGGCTGCCGCACCCGTCCGCCAGCTCGACACCCACACCGTGGGTGAACTCCGCCAGGCGGCCGAGAAAATCCTCGCCGAGTTCGGTACCTCCGCCACAAGTCCCCAGCTCCTGGCCCGCGTTGCCGAGCAGGCCGCAAACCTGAGCCAGACGCTGCGCGAGCACTGCCGACCCGTCGACACCGCGGACGGCCTGTTCATCCTGCGCGGCCTGGAGGTGGACGACCAGGCCATCGGCGCCACGCCGTCCAGCTGGGCCACGGCCGGAGACAGCGGCGCGCTCTACGACATCGCCCTGCTGCTCCTGTCCACCGTGATGGGCAACCCCATCGCCTGGGAGGGCCAGCAGAACGGGCGCTTCGTACACAACATCGTGCCCGCGGCCGGCCACGAAACCGAGCAGACCGGCGCCAGCAGCGCGGTGCTTCTCAGCCCGCACACCGAGGACGCCTTCCACCCCGGCCGCGCCCACCTCCTGATGCTCGGCTGCATGCGCAACCACGACAACATCGCCACCACCGCGGCCAGCATCCGCAAGACCCGCCTCGCCGACGAGGACATCGACCTCCTCACCCGGCCGGCCCTGCCGATCCTCCCCGACGACGCCTACGAGGAAGCCCAGGGCTACGCCGACGAGGCTCCGCCCGCGGTACCCGCGCTCTTCGCCGCCGAAGACGGCATGACCATGCGCTTCGACCCCGCCTACACCCCGCTCGACGAGGCCGACGAGGCCTACCGCGGCGCGTACGGGCGCCTCTCGGACGAACTGGCCCGTGTCTCGGTCGCCGTCAGCCTCAGCCCCGGCGACATCCTCATCGTCGACAACGACCTCGTCGTCCACGGCCGGGTGCCCTTCCAGGCCCGCTACGACGGCACCGACCGCTGGCTCAAGCGCGCCTCCATCCGCGTCCCCGGCCGTCGCACCCGCCCCGAGGCCGAAGCCGGCGAACACGGCTACGGCCAGAGCGCCCTCGAAGCGCACGCGAGCTGACCACCCGCCCCGCACCCGGAGGAAGACCCCCATGACCGACACCTCGGCCGCCCCCGCCAACCCCGCCATATCCGGCGACGACAAGCACCTGCGCATCCTGTCCACCACCGACCTCGCCGGGATCGACATATCCCTGGCCGACGTGGTGGCCACGGTGGAGGGCGCCTACCGCACCCTCCAGGCCGGCCAGTCCGACAACCCCCGGAAACTGACCGTCAAGCCGCAGGACGGGCACTCCGTCTCCTACGCGATGCTCGGCCGCGACGGCTCCCGCGAGGTCGTCGCGATCAAGACCTCCTACAAGCACGGCCTCGACAAGGGGCGCGAGGAGCAGCACTACTACACGTCCCTGACGCTGTACGACGACGTCACCGGCCTGCCCGTCGCGATGATGGACTGCTCCCGCATCGGCTCCCTGCGCACCCCGGCCGTCTCGGCCCTGCTCGCCCGCGAACTGGCCGCTCCCGGTGCCCGCACCGCCCTGGTCATCGGTACCGGCACCCAGGGCCGGCTCGCACTGCCGTTCCTCCTGACCACCCTGCCGGACCTGGACCGGCTCCTGCTGTCCGGTACGCACCCCGAGGGCATCGCCGCGGTCCGCGAGCAGCTGCGGACCCACTTCCCCGACCGGGACGTGGAGATCGTCACCGACCTGCGGGCCGCCGCCGCGGACGCCGACGTCATCGTCGCCACCGCCGGCGGGCACACCCCGGCCGCCGTGGAGGCCTCGTGTCTGAGGCCCGGCGCCCTGTCGATCCTGGTCGGCCACGGCCTGGCTCCGTCCACCCTGCACGAGGCCGACCGCGTCATCGCCACCAGCGAGGCGCAGATGAACGTCACCGGCACGGACATGGCCGATGCCGAGGGCAAACTCCCCGCCGTCGACGCCGAGTTCCCGCCCGTCCTCGCGGGTGTGAGCGCCGGGCGCACCGGAGCCGAGGAGCGGATCTTCGCCTACAACAGCGGCCTCGTCGTCACCGACATCGCCCTCGGCCACCGCTTCGCCCAGCTCGCCCTCGCGCAGGGCCTGGGCACCGAGGTCCCGCTGTGGCAGTGAACAGCCGTCCCCTGCCCACTCTTGCGGTCCTCCCCGATACCGCCGCCGAGCAGGTCATGGCTTCCGGGCTGCTGCCCGAGCTGGCGTACGCGTTCGGCGGCCCGTTCCACTTCCTGCTCCCGGACGCCTTCGACGCCAATCTCCGGACCATGCGGGAAGCACTCACCGCGGCCGGGGTCGACGGCTTCGTGTACTTCGCGAAGAAGGCCAACAAGGCCGCGCTCTTCGTCGAACGCGCCGCGGCAGGCGGAGCCGGCGTGGACGTCGCCTCCGCCGCCGAACTCCGCGAGGCCCTCGGCCACGGCGTACGGGGCGAACACCTCGTCGTCACCGGCCCCGCCAAGGACCGGACCCTGCTGTACCTGGCGGTGCAGCACGGCGCGCTGATCGCCGTGGACTCCCTCGACGAACTCGACGTCCTCGTCACCATCGCCCTGACCGGCGGCATCCGGCCCGCCCGGATCCTGCTGCGCGTTCTGCCGCCCGCCCAGCCGAACAGCCGCTTCGGGCTCACCGACGCCGAACTCGCCGCGGCCCTGGACCGGTGCGTCCGGGCCGGGGACGTTGTCCGGATGGAAGGGTTCAGCTTCCACCTGTCGGGCTACGCCCTCCAGCCGCGGGCCGATCTCGCCGCCCGCCTCGTCGAGTTGTGCCTCAAGGCCCGCGTCCAGGGGCTGGAGGCCTCGCGGATCAGCATCGGCGGCGGCCTGCCCATCAGCTACACCGACGCGGACAGCTGGCACACGTTCCTCGCCGAGCACGAGAACGGCCACTACCACGCGGGCAAGAACTTCCACACCGGGGACTTCTACCCGTACCACTCCCCCCTGGCCGGCGCCGACGCCCTGGCCGCACTGCTCGCCACCCGGCCCGAAGGCCACGAGCACTCACTGGCCCGGCTCCTGCGGGACGCGGGCGTGCTGTTGCTGCTGGAGCCGGGACGGGCACTGCTCCACCAGGCAGGGGCGACGGTCTTCACGGTCCAGGGCGTCAAGGAGCGTGCCGGATACCGGATCCTGACCGTGGACGGGACGAGCCTGAGCCTGTCCGAGCAGTGGTTCAACAGCGAGTACCTGCCCGACCCGATCCTGATCCCCCAGGACGGCGACAGCTACGACAGCACCGACGGCTCCGGCAGCCCCGGCAGCCCCGGCAGCCCCGAGGGCGTCTTCCCCGCATGCGTCGGGGCGGCCACCTGCCTGGAATCGGACATGCTCACCTGGCGGAAGATTCCTTTCTCCCGCCGCCCCCGTACCGGTGACCTGCTCGTCTACCCGAACACGGCCGGCTACCAGATGGACTCCAACGAATCCCCCTTCCACGACCTGGCCCTGCCGCCCAAGGTCGTCGTCGACCACACCGACGGGCCGCGCCCCCGCTGGCGCCTCGACCGCCACTTCAGCTGACGCACCGCGCCCCCGCGCATCCCACCGCCTGCCGCCTGCCGCCTCCCACACCCTTCTGGAGTTACCGATGCCCGGAGCCCTTCAGCGCCCCGCCGTGGTCTCCCGCGTGTCCGATCTCATCGGCTACACCCCTCTGCTGGAACTGGCCTCCACCGAGACCGGCAGTCGCCTGCTGCTGAAGCTGGAGATGTTCAACCCCACGGGCACGGCCAAGATCCGTATGGCCCGAGCCATGATCGACGCCGCCGAACAGGCCGGTGAGCTGCGGCCCGGCGGCCGGATCATCGAGTCCACGTCCGGAAACACCGGCCTCGGGCTGTCCGTCATCGCCGCGGAGCGCGGCTACACCTTCACCGCCGTCGTCGACAACCACGCCTGCGCGGACAAGCTGCGCGGCATGAAGGCCCTGGGTACCGAACTGGTCTACGTCGTCGACGACGGCGCCGAGGAGCTCGCCACCGCCGCCCGCGAGGAGCTCGCCGAGGACATGGCCCGCGGTCAGGACAACACCGTCTTCACCGAACAGCACAACAACCCCGCGAACGGCGTCGGCTACTTCCCCGTCGCGCACGAACTCCACGAGGCCCTCGGCGGCACGATCGACGTACTCATCGGCGCCGTGGGCACCGGCGGAGCCCTCTGCGGCACGAGCCGGGAACTGAACAAGCTCATGTCCGGCTTCACGGTCATAGGCGTCGAGCCCAAGGGCTCCATCGCCTTCGGCGGCCCCGCCCACGACTACTACCAGTCCGGCACCGGAACCCCCGAAGGCGCCGAGATCGGCGCCCTCGTCGACTTCGACCTCATCGACGAAGGCGTCAAGGTCGGCGACGTCGAGGCGTTCGCCACCTGCCGCGCGGTCGCCCGTACCGGTCTCCTCATCGGCGGCTCGGCGGGCGGAGTGGTCTACGAGGCCCTGACCCGGCTGGCCTCCCTGCCGCCGGGCACGACTATGGTCGCCCTCGTCAACGACGGCGGCGAGAAGTACATGGACACCGTCTTCAACGACGAGTGGATGCAGGACCGCGATCTCCTCGACGCCGAGGCCGAGCGGGAAATCGACGAGCTACTCACCAAACTCCGCAGGAACCGGTAGACCATGCTGAAAACTCTCCTCCGCGACAGCCGCGCACTCGGCGTCCTCGCGGTGCCGCTGATCCTCACCCAGCTCGCTCAGGTGGCCCTGACCACCACCGACACGGTGATGATGGGCCTCATCGGTACCCGCGAACTCGCCTCCGGCGGCCTGGCCATCGTCATCTTCAACCAGCTCCGCACCATGGGCGTCGGCCTGGTCACGTCCGTCGGCAACCAGATAGCCGCCGCCGCGGCCCGCGCCGAGCGGGCCGCCGACGAGAGCGACGGCGAGAGCGACGGCGGATCCGCAGGAGAGAGAGCGCACGACGAGGTCCGCTCCATAGTCCGGGCGAGCCTGGCCGTCGCCACGCTCGCCGGACTCGCCGGCGCCGTCCTGATGGTCCTCATCGGCCAGGCCCTCACCTGGCTCGGCCAGGACCCGGACGTCGTCGACCTGACCCAGACCATGCTCTTCGCCCTCGCCCCCGGCCTGCTCCCCTGCCTGTGGTTCCAGGCCGTGCGCCAGTTCACCGTCGGCATGCGCCGCCCCCAGGCCCTCCTGCAGATCACCATCGCCTCCATCGCGGTCAACGCGGGCCTGAACTGGATCCTGATCCACGGCACGTTCGGCCTGCCGCGCCTGGGCCTCACGGGCGTCGGCATCGCCACGTCCAGCGTGTACCTGCTGTCGTTCCTCGCCCTCTACCTCTCCGCGAAGAGGGACGAGGAACTGGCACCGCTCCTGACCCTGGACATCACCAAGGCCGACGCGACCACCGTCAAGCGCCTCGTCGGGCTCGGCGTCCCCATCGCCGCCACCTACGGCTCCGAGGCCGGCTTCTTCTCCATCACCGCCCTGATGGCGGGCTCCTTCGGCCCGGACGCGCTGGCCGCGCACACCGCCGTCAACCAGCTCGTCTACATCGTCTTCCAGGTCGCCGTCGGCCTCTCCCACGCCGCGTCGATCAACGTCAGCCGCGAGCTCGCCCTCGGCAACCACGACGATGCCCGCCGCCTCAAGAACACCGCCCTGGCCTGCGCCGCCGCCGTGATGGCCGTCGTCGGACTGCTCTACCTCACCATCCCCCAGCTGATCCTGGCGCCCTTCCTGGACTCCGGCTCCGACCAGGCCCTGTCCATCGCCACCCAGCTCCTGGTCGTCACCGCCTTCCTCCAGTTCTTCGACTGCGCCCAGAACATCGGCGTCGGACTCCTGCGCGGCCTCGACGACACCAAGGGCGGCTTCCGCATCACGCTCATCGGCTACTGGGCCGTCGGACTCCCCGCTTCCTGGCTCCTCGCCTACGCCCTGCACCTCGACACCCTCGGTATCTGGCTCGGCCTCCTCACCGGCCTCGCCACCACCGCGCTCCTCCTCCTGCGCCGGTACTCCCGGTCACTGACCCGCCACGAGCAGGCGCACACCGCCCCCGCCGTCGCGTAGTCGCCCGCCGTGTGACCTCCGCGAGCGATCCTGTCCCGGGACCGGCCTGCCGGCAGGCCGGTCCCACGCGCACAATGAACTCGGAGACCGAGACAGTCCGGCAGGAGGCTCACGGCAAGTGAAGAACCCAGAACCGGAAGAGGCGGGCCGACGTCAGGGATGGGCGAACGAGCTGATCGCTCGGCTTGACGCCGCGGACCACCTTGAGCAGACCTTGTTCACCGCGGTCCACGACCATCCGGACCTCGCGGCCGAAACCGACCACCGGCGGGCCAACGCCCTGCACGCCGCCGCCATGGGCCTGGGCCCCGCGGGATGCGCGGCCGCAGCCGGGATCACGGAATCCCTCCTCGCCAGCTGGCGGAAGGACGACCCCGCCTTCGACACCGCCGTCACCGCGGCCACCGCCATGGCCGGCGCCCGCCACGTCGCGCGGCAAGGACAGATCAACGCGTTCGGCCTCCGCCTCCTGTTGCAGTCCATCGCCCAAGGCGTCCGCCTCGGCACGGCCGCCGCCGCGGTCGGCCTGAGGCGCGATCAACTCACACGGATGCGTCGGAGCAACCCGGCCATCGACAGCCTGCTCGACGCGGCGATCCTGAAGGGGCGCACCCGGCACCCCGTTGCGCACACGAGTCGACGCCCCCGGCGCACGTACGCGTACCGCCTGGTGACGCGCACCGAACCGGGCACGGACGGCACCTCTCCCGAAGCGCTCTGACCGCGGCGCGTTCGCGCGCGGCGGACCGGAACACGATTTCATTCATCATGCATTTATCGTGCGTCAACATATGACGGGTGAGATCAATTGTCCGATTCAGGACAGTGATACGAAGGAGCCTCTTCTTGACCACCCACCTCACGCGCGGCGCCGGCTCACGGCTGTTATCGGCGCTGGTCACGGCCCTGTGCGCGATCATCGGCACCACCGCGCTCGGTACGGCCCCGGCGGCAGCGGCCGATCAGCGGCACCCCATCTACGCCATCGCGCACCGCGTCGACACCCTGGGCGGCGTGGACGCCGCGCTCAAGCACGGCGCCAACAGCATCGAGATAGACGTCTGCGCCTGGTGGAACCCGAACGAATGGCGGGCCTATCACGACTGTTCCTCGGCCGGTGACAACCGGCTGGGCCCCAGCTTCGACAGCATGATCGACCGCATCCTGTCCCACGCCGGCGCAGGGCGCCGGCTGAGCATGGTCTGGCTGGACATCAAGGACCCGAACTACTGCGGCGAGCAGGAGAACCGCGGGTGCAGCGTCGCCGGACTGCGCGACAAGGCACAGCGGCTGACCGCGGCCGGGATCCAGGTGCTCTACGGGTTCTACGAGTACCACGGCGGCAGCACCCCGGACGTCGGCGGCCGGGGCTGGAAGAGCCTGGAGGGCAGGCTCGGCAGCCTGGAGGGCATCACGACGACCGGAACCCGCGATCAGGTCCGAGGCGCCTTCAACCGGTCCGGTTCCGGGTTCCCGGCCGGGCGCCGGGTGATGGACTACGGCGACAGCGACATCACCAAGGGGTTCGGCAACTGCACGGAGGCCACCTACAACACGTGCGCGGAACTGAAGAAGGGCTCCGGGGACCGTGACGCGGGACAGCTCGCGGCCACACTGTCCTGGACCACCACGTACAACGATCCGTGGTACGTCGACAAACTGCTGGGCGACGGGCGCGTGGACGGGATCATCGCGGGCTACGGGGCCTTCACCGGAGTGCGCGAGTACGACGACAGCTGGCAGTGCGCCAACGCCGTCAACCTCGTCCGCGACTGGGTGAACCGCCACGGCGGCACCCATCGCATGGCCGTCCCCGGCGACCGCCTGTTCCGGTAGCAGCGGGGCTGCGCCCGGGGCGCCCGGGGCCGGTACGGGGAAGCGGGTTTCCCCGTACCGGCCCCGGGCCCGGGGGCTACTGGTGGTCGGGAACGTACTTGTAGCCCACGCGGCGTACGGTCGAGATGCGGCCCCGGTAGGCGGGTCCGAGCTTGCGGCGGAGCCGGGCCACGTGGACATCGACCGTACGGCCGTCACCGATGTGCCCGTACCCCCAGATGCCCGAGATGAGGGCATCACGCGTGTGAACCGTGTACGGGTGGCTCACGAGATGGTCCAGGAGGTCGAACTCCAGGTAGGTGAGATCCAGTTCGCGCCCGTCGACCTCGACCAGCCGACGGGCCCGGTCCACCCGGATCGCGTCGTCGAGCCGGACGGACTCGGGACGCGGGGCCGGCTCCGACCCGGGAACCCGGGGCAACCCGATCCCGAGGGGATGGATCTCCGGACGTATGCCGTGCGCTTGCATCAGCGCCACCGGGTCGACGTTCGCCGGCAGGAACACGAGGTATCCGACGCGCCCGCCATCGGTCCCGCCGGCCGGGACACCGGGCGGACGGTCACCGACCAGCTGGAGACGGGGGGCCGGGGAACGGCGGACGGCGGGTGCAGGTGCGGACGCGGGAATTGCGGTGGTCACGATGAGCCCCTTCGGCTGCGCGGAATGAGGTACGGAGGCCGGGTGTTCGGGCACGGCAGGGCGCGGCGTCTCCGCGACGGAGTCGACCGGGAGGGTCGGCGCGTCGCGCGCCGGACCGACCCGCACGCTCCGAAGGGCCGGGGTCACGAACAGCGCGACGCACAGAGAGAAGCGCGAGCCGGATCACCGGCGCGCATCGGGGAGATGCCCTGACGAAGAGGCCCTAGACGGGTCGGCAGACGGCGCTGGCCACGCGACGGAGGTCAACGTGCCTGCGGCGTACGAGCAACGGCTGCGACGGGGACATGGTCACATCGTGGGGTGCGCGGCGGACACGCGTCAATACTTCCCTACTGATTGCATAGGAAATGGCCGGATGAAGGGGCCGAGCGGGGGCCGGCCGGGGCCGAACTCCCCCGACTGCACGCACTCCCTGACAGGGCATCCGGCCGTGTTCCGACCAACCGGCCGCTGACCTGCATCGTCTTTCATCCCGAGATCGGACTGTCCATCATTCGGTCACACCCTTGCCGCGAGGATCGCTACGGGCGAGTATTCCTATCAATCCGATGGGAAAAGTGGGATTCGCCGCCCTGCCCGGTCGCGACCGGCTCGCACGCCCACGGCCTTCCACCCCGCGTGCGCTTCCCCCACCGCCCGGCAAGCGGCCGACGCCACCCAACAACGTTCCGGAGTAGCCGACATGACCACCGCCAGCCCCGATGGCACCGCTGTCCGCCCAGCCCCCGCGCCACACGGCGGCACCGGGGCCTGCCGGTGACGCCCATGGGTACGACACCCAGCCCCGCCGGCGACCGATCCGCGGACGCGCGGCAGCGCGCGCTCCTGCGTACCGCCCGCGATGTGGCGGACGACCTCGCCGCGGACGCCATCGCCCGCGACCAGGCCGGCAAACCCCCGACCGACGAGACGGCCCGGCTGCGCGAGGCCGGCCTGCCGGCGGCCCTCACCCCGCCCGGCCCCGGCCGCGGGGCGGACTGGCGCACCGGATGCGCCGTCATCCGGGAGATCGCCGCGGCGGACAGCTCTGTCGGCGACCTGCTCGCCCGGCACTATGTCCACGCCTGGAGCGGACGCTTCTACGCGGATCACGAGTACGCCACCGCCCTGGAGGAGGAGTCGGTGCGCGAGCAATGGCTGTGGACCGGGGCGGTCCGCACCCCCGCACCCGGCGACGACAGCGAGGGACCGGACCTGACCTTGAGGCCGCGCACCGCCGGCTACCTGCTGAACGGACGCCGGTCCGTGGACACGGCGGTGGCCGCGGCCGACCAGATCGTGGTGGACGCCGTATGCGCCGCGACCGGCGACGTACTGGTCGTCCGCATCCCACCCGGCGCGCGGGGCGTGAGCGTCGAACCCGCCCACGATCGTCTCGGGCAGCGGGTCGCCGGCGCGGGCCAGGTCGTCCTGGACCGGGTCACCATCACGCCCGACCAGGTGCTGGGCCGCCGGCCGCACGACGAGGAGTCGACCCCACCCGTCACCGCGCTCGCGGAACCGGCGCTCCGGCTCGCCCTGTGCCACGTCGGACTCGGCATCGCCGAGGGCGCCCTCACCGAAGCACGCGACCTCAGCCGGGGCGGCCGCGCACACCGGCTGCCCGGTGAGGACCCGGACCTCTTCCTGACCTACGGGGAACTCGCCTCTGCCGCCCAGACGGCCACCGCCGTGGTCGACCGGGCGACGGAGGTCATGGCGCGGGCCCTCGCCACGGGCGCGCACCTCGATGCCGAGGTACCGGCGGGCGTCGCCGCCCTGGTCGCCACGGCCGAGGCCGTGATGTCGAAGGCCGCCCTGCACATCACCGCCCGGGTACTGGAACTCGCCGACGCCCCCGGCCTGGACCGGTTCTGGCGCAACGCCCGGGTCCTCACGGCCCACCGCCCGGTCGCGCACCGCCTGCGCTCCATCGGCGAGCACTACCTCAACGGCTCCCACCGCGCGGTGGCGGCGGCCTTCCACTGACGCGGGGCACCACGGAGGCCGCGGATCCGCGGCCCGGACCCCCGGCTGCCGGGCACGCGAACCCGCCCGGCAGCCCGCGGCCACCCATGGCGGACGCCGGTCGGATCCATGCCGGATAATGGCCTTATGCGGATCTCAGCCAGGGCGGACTACGCGGTACGTGCCGCACTGCAGCTTGCCGCGGCACAGGATGACGGCCCGGTGAAGGCCGAAGCCATCGCCGACGCCCAGGACATCCCGCACAAGTTCCTCGAGGGCATCCTGAACGACATGCGCCGCGGCGGTCTCGTGCTCAGCCAGCGCGGCGGCAACGGCGGCTACCGGCTGGCCAAGCCCGCCCGGTCCATCAGCATCGCGGACGTCATCCGCGTCGTGGACGGACCGCTCGTCTCGGTGCGCGGGGTCCGCCCACCGGACCTGTCCTACACCGGCCCCGCCCAGTCGCTGCTCCCCCTGTGGATCGCGCTGCGGGCCAACGTGCGCGAGATCCTCGACGGCGTGAGCCTCGCCGACGTCGCGTCCTCCGATCTGCCCTCCGGTGTATCGGCGCTGGCCGATACACCCGGGTCCTGGACCAATCCCTGACCCCTGCCCCACCTGCGCTTTCTCGCATTGCGAGATATCGGCGTCCACCATGCGGTCAACCTCTTGGGGCTGGTGTCCGGCTCTGCCAATATGCCTACCAACCAGGTAGGAAAACTAGGGATCAAGTGAGGTCGCCGTGCGAACACTGCACCACGCAGGCCGGACGCTGCCTCTGATCTCCCGCCGACACATCGACCTGGGGCGTACGTCCAGCGCCATCTGTCAGCCCGGCTGACACCCTCGCCGGGCCGGCTCCGCGCGTCGTCGCGCGCCTCTCGGCGCCGTCCCACTCCGCTCTCCGTCGGCGGGCAGGCCCCTCGGCCGGCCTCACCGACCGCGTACCTCCAGACGCGGGCGTCCGACGTACGGGCTCGACGACCGTCCCCGGGGCATCCGACACCCACCCGTTCGAGTGCTGCGTGTGCCGATGGCTTCGCGTCGCCCATCTCTCCGTACCTCCCTGAACACCATCCCGTGAAAGGACACCTCCGTGTCTGCCGCAAGACCGCTCACCACCCTGCGCGCCATCGCCGTCACAGCGGCGCTCCCCCTGCTGCTCACCGCCTGCGGCTACGGTTCCGAGGCGAAGAAGGACGACGACAAGGCCAACGCCGCGGCCACCGGCGACAAGAAGCTCTCCGCGTCCGAGGTCCGCATCGGGTACTTCCCGAACCTGACGCACGCCACCGCGCTGGTCGGCATCCAGGAAGGCCTGATCGCCAAGGAGCTCGGCGCCACCGCGATCAAGCCGCAGACCTTCAACGCCGGCCCGTCCGAGATCGAGGCGCTCAAC